>JBBRXR010000443.1:0-2057 GCA_038238485.1 Elusimicrobiota bacterium
ACAGTCGAGTTTTTGCTCGACCGCGATGGGCAGTTCTATTTTCTGGAGATGAACACGCGAATCCAGGTGGAGCATCCGGTCACCGAGATCGTCACGGGTATCGATCTGGTCAAAGAGCAGATCCGGCTCGCCGCCGGAGAGAAACTCGGATACGACAAAGACGACGTGAAGATTCTCGGCCACGCCATCGAGTGTCGCATCAACGCTGAAGACCCCGACCGCAATTTTGCGCCCTGTCCTGGAAAAATCACGGGTCTCGTGATCCCAGGCGGCCCCGGGGTTCGCGTCGACACGCATGTTTACGCGGGCTACAACGTGCCCACCCACTACGACAGCCTGCTCGGCAAGCTGATCGTCGGTTCGACGCGCGGCCGCGACGCCGCCATCGCCCGCATGGACCGCGCTCTGCGCGAGTTCTACGTGGACGGCATCAAGACCACGATTCCCTTTCACATCAAGGTGATGGCGAATGCGGCGTTTCGCGGCGGAAAATTTGGCACGGACTTCATTGAGAAGAATATGAATGGTAATGGGGCGAGCAAGAATGGAAACAGCGGAAGCACCAATAACGCTAAATAAAGCCGGCATCTCGAAGATTCTCCTCGAGACGAGCGGCGTTTTGGCCGCGATGGCGCAGGACACGGCGACGATCGAAAAGATCGCCACCACGCTGGTCGCCGCCTATCGTCAGGGCCACAAGATGGTTCTCTTCGGCAACGGCGGCAGCGCCTCGGACGCGCAGCACCTCGCCACCGAGCTCCTCGGCGGCTTCACAAACCACAACCGCAAAAGCCTGCCCGCGCTCGCGCTGACCACCGATACGTCGGCCCTCACCGCGATTGGGAACGACTACAATTTCGAGGAAGTGTTCTCCCGCCAGGTGGAAGCGATGGTGAACCCTGGCGATGTCGTGATCGCGATCTCGACCAGCGGAAATTCCAAGAACGTTTTGAAGGGCGCCATCGCCGCGAAAGCGCGCAAAGCCATCGTGGTCGGCTTTACGGGCGCGAACGGCGGGAAGCTCAAGGCCGAGTGCGACATTTGCCTCTGCGTTCCCTCGACCAACACGCCGCGCGTGCAGGAAGCTCACATCACCGTGGGCCACATCGTTTGCGCGATCGTCGAGCAAGCGGTGAGCGTTCCGGCTTGATCAAAGACAAGGTTCTTGGCTGGCCCGCGCTTCGACGCCGGCTCGCCCGGGACCGGCGCGCGAAGCGCCGCATCGTGTTCACCAACGGCGTATTCGATCTTCTTCACTCCGGCCATCTGAAAGTTTTTGAGTGGGCGCGGCGACAGGGCGATGTTCTCGTGGTCGGCGTCAATTCTGATTCGTCCGTGCGCCGACTCAAGGGCCCGAAAAGGCCCATCGTGCCTCAGGGCGAGCGGGCTTTGCTCGTGGCGGGCCTGGTGCCGGTGGACTACGTGACTCTTTTTTCCGACGACACGCCGGCGAAGCTGATTGCGATGGTGAAGCCGGACGTGCTGGTCAAAGGCGGAGATTACAAGCCCGGTCAGATCGTGGGCCGCGAGAACGCCGGTAAAGTGGTCCGCATTCCTCTTTTGAAGGGCCGTTCGTCCACGAATATCGTTGAGCGCGTGGTCGCCCGGTATGGCCGTTAGGACCGACGTCGCCCGTTTACTGGACGCCAATTTGAACCGGGCCCGCGAGGGCCTGCGCGTGCTCGAAGACACCGCGCGCTTTTTGTGGAACGACGCCGGGATGTACAAGCGCCTTCGCGCGCTGCGCCACCGACTGCACGAAGCGACGGCGCTCTCCTACAGACGGCTCGTGGATGCGCGCGACAGTGCGGGTGACCCGGGCCGCCGGATTGAGGAAGGCGGGCGTTCGTCGGTGGCCGGCGTGGTGGCCGCCAACATGCGCCGCGCGCAGGAAGCGGTTCGCGTGCTTGAAGAGTACGGAAAGATTTTTTCAAAAGACGCCGGAGCGAAGTTCAAGGCCGTTCGCTACGCGCTCTACCGGGAAGAGAAAAGGATCGTTAAGAAAAAATGACCGAGACCCGCCGCATCGATTTCACCGACGTCGCGCTTTACGCCGT
>JBBRXR010000444.1:0-2053 GCA_038238485.1 Elusimicrobiota bacterium
CCCGGCCCAGCGTGCATTACACCCTGCAGGCCTGCGTGCCGTTGGCGCGAGCGGCCGCCATCATTCGGCGCGACCCGGTGTTTCGCGCCCGCTATGCCGCGAAGGCTGCGCGTTACGTCGCCTTTGTCGACAGCGCCGTGTTCGCCTATTGGTATCGGGGAGAGTTTCACGAAACGGTCCCGTGGATCTCCAAAGACCATGTCCTCATCTGGAACGACAACTCGTCCAACATGGCCCTGTGCGCCATTTTTCTTTTTCAGGCGACCGGTGATGAGCGCTACGGGCGCGTGGCCCGTGAGGTCGGCCAGGCTTTCAAGGATAAGCTTTCGCCCGCGGGCAACGGATGGATCTGGGACAGCAACGTCATTCCCATCGGTTCCGACACCGACAATACGCCGGGGTCCGTTGGCAATCAGGCGGGGGTGCCCGACACATCCCATACCAACCGCGAGTCCATGCTCATGGTGTTTCTGTATGAGACCGGCCTGGTTTTTACCATCGAGGATCTGGATCGCATGGCCCGCACGCTCACGGACAACATTTGGAATGGCTCGCTGGAGGAGCCTTCTTTTGCCAACTACATCAACGGCGCCGACAGGCCCTATCGCGTGTACAAGGTGCCGGGACTGAACGGCGCCATCTATCACGGGTGGGCCCTCATCGGTGGTTATTCCGCCGAGGCGCAGCGCGTGTTTTTTCACGCGTTGAAGGCGATCGTGGCTGGAAAGAAAAATCCGTCGCTGGATCGTAATCGCACTGGTTACGGCGGTATTCTGGGCCTGAGCGGTCACCTTCTGCGCAATCAATGGCTCCTGGAAAAAGAACCCGCGAAGGCCGCGTCATGAAGACTTTGACGCGGTTCGCGGTGGTCACGTTCGCGGCGATTCTCTCCGGACTGCCTGTGCTCCGCGCCGAGGCCGAATCGTCGCTCCCCGACTTTTCCCATGCCGGATATGACGGGCGCGCGCCCGCGGCCGATACCATCGTCGTGAATGTTCGCGACGAAGGCGCGCGCGGCGACGGACGTCACGACGATTCGGCGGCTTTTCTCTCAGCCTTGGGAACCACCGGTCCGCGAATCGTGCGCGTTCCGGCGGGGCGCTACCGTCTCGAAAAGGTTATTCGGATCTCGCGGCCCGGCGTCGTTCTGCGCGGAGACGGCGCTGGCCAGTCCATCCTGTGGTTTCCCTGGCCATTGTCGAAGGTTGTGGGGCGCGGCAAAGAGGCGCCGGCCGGAAGCTGGTCGTGGTCCGGCGGATTCCTTTCGGTAGAAGGCGGCAATCGCGGCCGCCGCTTGGGCGTGTTGACCGCGCTGGCGCCCCGTGGAAGCACGCGCCTGGTCGTGTCGCCCGTCGCCGCGTTTCGCGCGGGCCAGCGTGTTCGTCTCGTTCTCACCGATGACGCCGAGGGAACGTTGGGCCGCCATCTTCACGCGGACAAGGAAGCGGCGTCGGCGGCGCTCCGGAAACGAATCCTGGTGGATTTTTCCTGCCGCGTGGTCTCGGTGGAAGGGGCGACCCTCACCATCGACCGCCCGTTGCGGACGGACGCGCGCCTCGCCTGGTCGCCTGCGCTTCTCTCGGATGAGCCGACCGTCGAAGGCGTGGGCATCGAGAAACTCACCCTCGAATTTCCCGATCGCGCCTATGCCGGGCACCACGAGGAACCCGGCTTCAATGCCATTTCGTTTCAGACCGTGTCGCAGTCCTGGGTGGACGATGTCACCATTGTGAATGCCGATTCCGGCGTTTTTCTTCGATCGGGAACGAAGTTCTGCACGGTGCGGAACGTGACGCTGCGTTCCGACGCGATGCGCGAATCAAACGGGGTCATCGGCCACCACGGCTTCCTGGCCACGGACCTGTCGCAGGACAATGTGTTCTCGGAATTCATGATCAACGGACGGTTTATCCACGATCTCTGCGTGTCGAGCCTGGCGACGGGGAATGTGTTCTCGCATGGACGCGGAACGGATCTGTCGCTCGACCACCACCGCAAGGCGCCCTATGAAAACCTCTTCACGGAGCTGGATCTGGGGCAGGGCTCGCGCGTC
>JBBRXR010000445.1:0-2053 GCA_038238485.1 Elusimicrobiota bacterium
CGGACGGTGGCCTGCGGCAAAGCGGCGCGAAGCGGCTTGTTGAAAAGGGCCTTTTTAGGAAACGAGTGAAAGACCGGAACCGCGCCACCGCAGAGATTGCATTTCATTTCAATAACCCCGTCAGGAATTTGGACAGCGACGCTTTTTTGACTGAATCCATGTTGCCGGGAATCTGGCAGGCACCGGCGCCAGCGCAAGCCCCGAGAAAGCCGGTCACTTCACTGGGCTGCTTAAGGAAATTAGAGAGAGACGCCAGCGACAGCACCGCGTCGCCGGAACCGACCGTATCGAGCACCCGCGTGGCCAGCGGCGGAACGCGCACGGGTTCGTCGCCGAAGATAACCAGGCCGTTCTTACCCATTGTCACCATCAGCGTTTTAATCGCGAGGTCAGCCTTCAGGCGGCGGGCAATTTCATCCACGGGCGCCTGCCGGTCGCCATAGGGAAGGCGCGCTTCGAGTTCATCGATGCACACAAAGTCGAGATTTTTGTAGCGGTTGATGAGATTGAATCCAAAATTTGATGAGTTCGTCTGTGAGTTCACGGCGAACCAGCGACGGCCTTTGAGCGCGTCCGCCACGGGTTGAGACAAGGTTCCATGCCCGAAATCGGCCACGATAACCATGTCGAACTTGTCGACCAAGGCCTTCACCTTCGCGGCCATGGCCTCTTTGAGTTCGGCGGCCATCGGTAGCTTCGGCAAATAGCCGAGCTCGAACAGGCGAGCGCCGGTCGGGCTTGCGTTTCCGGTGCTGGAGAGCGGATTGGGATATTCACCGGTAATGAACCGTCGCTTGACCACCGTCGGCTGCCGCGGCCAAGCCATGAGGTCGAGCGCGATGTTCTCCGCAGCCATCCCTTTTCGGATGTAGCTCTCGTAATCATTCTGATCCCCGACCCAGCTGAGGAGGGTAACATCCTGAACGAAACCTCGGACATGACGGGCCACAGCCGCGGATCCGCCAAGCATCTGGATGGTCTGGTCGAAAACCGCCGCAAGCGTGGGATATTTGGAAACAGTGCCTGAGACGTGGCAGTAGCTGTATTCATCGACGATGATGTCGCCGATGACGAGAACCTTTAGTTTCGAAAAGTCCTCCACGTACGTGGCCATTCTGTCGGCGGAGAATTGACCGCGGACCCGGGATAGATACGTCTGAATTTCCGGAGAAAAACGGTCCACGCTGCGGTTGATGAGTTCGGTGGAACTGAACGTGGGAAGGGACGTGAAGCGGAGTTCCCCTCCGCCGTCTTCGACAGCCTTCTTCTCAATGGTCATCTTGCCGGTGGGATCTTTATCAACAGACTGGTATTCGTCGCCCTTGACGTAGATGTCGGGCTGTATCGACTCGATCGCATCGACGGCATCTTTTTGGCCGTTCAGGGCGACGAAGTCGACGCACGCGAGGTTGGCCACCTGCTCGAGTCGCAGGTCTTCGTTAAACAGCGGCCTTCCGGGCCCTTTTTCAATAAAACGGTCGGGGGTAAGCGTGACGACGAGGATGTCGCCCATCTCTTTGGCCGCGTTGAAATGTTTGATGTGTCCGATGTGGAGGAGGTCGAAGCAGCCGTGGCATAAAACGACCTTTTTTCCTTTCGCTTTCTCGGTCTTCAGGCGCGAGGAGAGTTCTTTAAGGGGCTTTATCTTGTCGGTGATTTGATTCATCAAGCGAGATCCCGCAACCCGGCGGCCAAGTCGATGGAAGGCACCCACTTTAGCATTTTCACCGCTTTTGAAATTTTAGCGTGGGTGACCTGTGCCTCGCCGAGCCGGGCGGGAATGAACTTATACGGATGCTTTAAAATCTTCGCAATGTCGATCACCTTGTACGGCCGGCCGGCGCCAATATTGAAAACATCCCAACGGACTTTGGACTCGGCGGCTTTCAGATTGGCGAGCGCGATATCTTTCACGTGGACGAAATCGCGCGCCTGCTTGCCGTCGCCCGTAATGGTTAGCGGCACGCCCATCTTCTTCTGATGAGCGAAAATCCCCAGCACCGACGAGTATGCGTTCTGCGGGTTCCCCGGATTAAAGGAGCGCGGACCATAG
>JBBRXR010000446.1:0-2049 GCA_038238485.1 Elusimicrobiota bacterium
AGGAGGATAAAAGGGACGATTCTTCTTTTCACTGTTCGAATTTCCTTAAGCGGCGATCGCCGAAATGGATGTCCGCCCCGACGTTGAGCACGAAGGGCGAGGTCTGATTGTTGTCATTGAGCGCATAGGCGATATCGATGCGGATGAGTCCCGGGTCCGTCGAACGCGAGGGAGCGAACCGGATTCCCGCGCCCACGTCGCTTTTGATCGCCCGCGTGTCGAGCGCCTGCCCTCGGTTCCACACCGATCCGGCGTCCGCGAAAACGGCCCAACCCACCGACATCAGCCGAAGCCAGTCATACAATACCACGCGGCGGTTTTCGAGCGTCACCAGGAGTGAATTGTCGCCCGCGAACTGACGAACGGAATAACCGCGAAGGCCGTTTTCGCCGCCCAGCAGAAATTGCGATTCCGGATCGAGGTTATGCGAAGAGGCCCATTCTCCGCGAACGCTGGCCGTGTTCTCCGGCAGCCACTGCGGCCAGAAAACTTCGGAGCGGATCCGCATGACGCCGTCGCGCACAGTCTGCGTCTCGGCCCGGCCGCTCACGTCCAGATGGTTGAACCACAGCTGGCCGCCACGCGTGAGGAAAATTTTCTGCACCTGCGCGCGGCCGAAGGCGCCGTCGCGCGTGGCGCCGAACGATTCCAGCGACGGGCCGGCTTCCGCCGTCCACTCCCACCCCAGGTTCACGTCCTCATCGCGATCGAAGGTCAACACGCCGCGAAATTTCTCGTAGCGCTCGTCGCGATAATCGAACCCTGCGAGGAGAGCCGACACCGTGCGGTCCTCGAAGACCGGTGGCGGCACGATGAATCGAACGGCGCCGAAGCGATCTTCCTGACGCTCGAAGGCCAGTGTCCACCGCCGCGCTCTGTCGGGCCGCGGATCCGTCTCGAACGCGCCATAAACGCGTTGATTCTGGATGCGATGATCGAACTTCACCACGGCGTCGCCATCCAGAAAAAGCCGGTCTTCGTCGTCGGAAACAAAGACGGAACCGCCCTCCGACGTCTGCACGCGGGCTGAGTAGAACGGGCGGTCGAGCGACGCTTCCCAATCACGTCCTTTTTCGTCCTGGCCGTAACCGCCAAACAGGTCCCAGCGCGAGCCCAGGAGTTGGCGGTCCCGATAGGAAATACCGCGGGTCAGCCGGTCGATGTCCTGCTCCACGAATGCACCCACCGCCTTTCCCTGGCCGAGGTAATTATTCTCGAGAAAGCCGAGCGTGTAGAAGTTGACGCCGCCCGCGGTGCCGTAGGCTATCCGGATGTTCGTCGTCCAGACATCCTCTGTCTCCACGACGACATCCACCACCCCATCGTGCGGCGGAAGCGTTTCGATGCGGACATAACGGAAAATGGGACGGTGCCGAAGGAGGCGCTCGGATTCCCGTAGACGTTCGGGGTCGAACGGGTCCCCCTCCTTGAACGTGAGGTCGTTGCGAATGAATTCTTCGCGGGTGACGATGTGCACCTTGTTGGCGATGGCGTAAAGAAAGGGCAGGCGTTCGCCCGGCGTCTCCGAGAAAACGTTGGAGCGGCGGACGCTGACCTTACCGATGACCAGCTCGGTGGGGACCGATGTGGCGGCGTTTTCGCCCTCGGCATGGGCGAGGGCGACGCCCGCCGTCAGGACCACGAGCGCGCAGAGAAATTTCTTCACGAGGAAAGCCGGAAGGGAATGAGCATCTCGCCCATTATACGCGCAGGGAAGGAATTCGATATTACAGCGCGACGAGGCGGGAGACGAGCTTCAGAACGGTGTTCGGGGTCGGCTCAGCAATCAGGGCCTTCCGGGCCGATTCAATAACGCCCATGAATTGCCTTTCGAAAAGCATGAAGCACGCGGCGGCGGTGTTCGACATGGTGTAGGTCATCGCGCAGGTGCCGTGACGATCATCAAGCGGAGAAGAATAGACGCCGAACCAATCGGCGATCTGTGCCAGTTTCTCAGACCGCTTGTCGTCGGGCTGGACCAGAAGCTTCGTCACTTCGGGCATCTTACGCACATCGTTGACCGCCACGAAGCTCAGGCTGTTGGCGACG
>JBBRXR010000447.1:0-2046 GCA_038238485.1 Elusimicrobiota bacterium
CCTGAAATGAAGAAACGAATCGCAGCGGTGTTTTTCGCCGCTTTGAGCACATTCGCGACCCGCACCCTTCTCGCCGCTGGCCCCGGTACGTCCGGTGGGCTAACGTTGTTGGAAGCTCCTGGTGCCCGCGCCTCCGCGTTGGGCGAGGCCTACTCGGCCGTGATGGATGACGTGGCGGCCTTTGCCTACAATCCTTCAACCCTCAAATCGCTGAAAAGCGGACAAGCGTCGTTCATGTACCAGAAGGGATTGGTAGACGACTCCTTCAGTCAGGTCATGATCGGAAGCCCTTGGCGCCGTATGGGCGTCGGCCTCTCCATCGGCCATTATGACGGCGGATCCTTCGACCTGAGCGACGGCACGGCCCAACGCTCCGTCAGCGCCCAGAAAGACATCGTGATTTCCCTCGGCGCGGCGCGCAGCGTCGGACCGCTTTCGGTCGGTCTGACCGCGAAATACCTTTCTTCGCAACTCGTTGAAACAGAGCGCGCAACGGCCTACGCCGCGGACATCGGCCTGAGCTTCTCGCTCAACCCGAGGCTCAACTTCGGCGGCGCCCTTCAGAACTTCGGCACCAAGCTCAAGTTCGTGAATGACGGCGATCCGCTCCCGCGCATCATGCGGCTTGGCGCCTCGTACGCCCTCCTCCCGAAGTACGGCACGATGCTGCTCTTCGATATGGAGCACCTTTTCAATGAAAATCAGACCAACCCGTCCCTCGGCATCGAGACCCGCGTCGGTCCGTTGGCCTTGCGCGCCGGATACCGGCAGAGCAAAGACCTCGGTGAATTCTCGGTTGGAACCGGATTCTCGTGGAATCGCTCGGCGGTCGACTATTCATTCGGTTTAACGAACGGTTCTCAATCGCTTGACTCCCAGCATCGCGTCGCTTATTCGTTCCGCTTCGGCGGTCCTGGTGGCGGAAACCAGTTGTTCGTCCGCAAGAACGCGAGCGAGAACAATCCGCCGCTTCAGACGGCGCAGATCAATTCGACCAAAGGCGGAATTCATCCGCCGATGTCCTACTCGGCCATCTCGAATGCCAAGAGAACCCCACCATCGTTCGCGGCTCGGCCGCCCATGGTGGCCGCGCAGGTGGCCAGCGTAACCAAGAACCGCGTCTATGTGGTCAAGCCCGGGGACAACCTCGCCTCGATCGCCAGGAACGTGTATGGCGACCATCGCATGTGGAGAACCATCTACATGGCGAATCGTCACCTGATCGCCTCGCCCACGGCACTTGAAGTGGGCCAGAGGATCGCGCTCCCGTAACTGTTCGCCCTGAGGCCGGCCCGAACCGGACCGACCCCCGTGTCAGCACGCAGCGCACGAACGTATACCCGAACCAGGGGAGAAACCCATGAAGCCAATCACGCTTCGCTCAGTCGCACTTTGCACCGCCTTACTTAGTCTCGGCCTCACGGCCCACGCCGCGCCTTCCGTCTCTGGTGCCGCGGGCACGTTCAGCACCGGCCAGAGGATTCAGCTGTCTGGCTCGGGATTCGGATCCAAATCTCCCGCCGCTCCGCAGGTCTGGGCCGACTTCGAATCCGGCGCCAATCCTTCTCCGCTTGGCCTCACTTCCTCCTGGGGAAAGGTCCAGGCGCTCACCTGGTCCACCGAAGGGTTCGCGGGCACTCATGGCATGAAGGCCGCCGATGGCAATGGCAACTGGTCAATCATGGCCAGCTACGACAGCTGGACGAAAGAAAACCAGCACGTCTATATTTATAAGAAGCAGAAGGTGAACTTCCTCATCACCAGCCAGACCCAGAACTGGAAGATCTGGCGCATGTGGCCGTCCAACAGCAGCAACTACCCCAATATCTATATCGCGGCGCACAACGGCCGCTGCTACGTGGAAAACATTGGCCAGGAAAGCGGTTTCTTCGGAAACTTCACCAACACCTCGACCAACTGGAATACCGAGGAAATCCTCTTTCGCGCCTCGTCGGCGATCAACGTCAAGGACGGTCTCTTGGCCTATCGACTGAACGGCCAACAGCTCACCAGCGGATCCGTGCTCACCCGTTCCTCGTCCGCCCC
>JBBRXR010000448.1:0-2036 GCA_038238485.1 Elusimicrobiota bacterium
GGTCCGCGCGTCATCGAGCAGACGATCCGCCAGACCCTCCCGGAGGGCTTCCAGCGCTCCGAGTTTCTTCTCAAGCACGGCATGGTGGACCGCATCGTTCCCCGCGCCGAATTGAAGAAAGAACTGAAGCGGGCGCTCTCCTTCCTGTCCCCGGTCGCCAAACGCGCCTGAACGTCCGCCACGAACTTGCCGCCCTCGCGGCGCTCGGACGCGGCGGTGGAATGATCTTCGATCTTCGCCGCATGACGACCGTCCTGTCGGCGCTCGGAAACCCCGAAGCGCGATTTCCCGCCGTTCACGTCGCCGGCACCAACGGGAAAGGCTCCGTCTGCACGTTGCTCGCTTCGGTCCTTGCCGCCAGCGGACGCCGCACGGGCCTGTACACGTCGCCGCACCTGGAGCGCCTCACCGAGCGCTTCCGCATCGACGGGCGCGAGGCGTCCGAGCGCGACATCGCCCGCCTCTCGAGACGCCTCCGCTCCGCCCTCAAATCCATTCCGTTCCGGCTGACCCAGTTTGAATTTCTCACCGCGCTCGCATTCCTTTACTTTGCCGAGAAGAAAGTGGACGTCGCCGTAGTGGAAGTCGGCCTGGGGGGCCGCCTGGACGCGACCAACGTTCTTCCGCACGTCGCGGTGAGCGTCATCACCAACATCGGTCTCGATCACACGGACTGGCTCGGATCCACTGTGGAAGCGATCGCGGGAGAGAAAGCGGGAATTCTCCGCCCGCGTGTTCCAGTCGTCACGGGCGCCGCCGGCGGGGCCCTCGCCGTGATTCGCCGCCGAGCGGCCGCCGTCGGATCGCCGATCACCGTGGTGGTGGGCGGGGGTGCTCCGCGCACCGCGCTCGCCGGACCGCATCAGCGACGCAACGCCGCCGTCGCCCTGGAAGCGCTGACGGCCCTGCGTCGGCTCGGCTGGAAAATTTCCGACGCCGCCGTCCGTCGGGGTTTTTCGTCCGCCCGCTGGCCGGGCCGATTCGAGTGTTTCACTTTACCGGCCGGAGAAAATAGAATCAGATGGGTGTTGGATGGGGCGCACAACGTCCCGGCGGCGTTCGCGCTTCGCAGGGCGCTCAGGGCAGCGAAGGTCAACCGCGTTGAACTCGTGTTCGGCGCGCTTCGCGACAAAGATATTTCCGGCATCGCGCGGCTTCTCGCGCCGGTCGCGGCGCGGGTGACCACGGTCCGCGTGCCGTCGGGCCGCTCGGCCGATCCGCGCGCGCTGGCCCGGTTGCCGGTGTGGCGCCGCCGGGCGTTCGCCGCGACAAGCGTGGCGGCGGCGATGGCGAGTGTGGAGAAGCGGGCGCCGAGAATTCCGGTGCTCGTCACCGGTTCGCTTTATCTGGTGGGGGCCGCGCGCGCGTGGCTTCGTCAAAAAAGGAGATTCGAATGACGTTTCGCATCGGCATCGACCTCGGCGGCACCTCCGCCAAGATCGGTCTCGTCAATTCTTCGAAGAAGATCGTGGCGGAAGGCTCGGTGCCGTCCGCTGACTTTCCCGATCCCGCGGACCTCGCCGCCCGCATGGCCGAGGTCTGCCGCCGTCTCGGTGAGGGCCGAAAGATCGAAGGCGTCGGCATCGGCGTCGCCGGCGACATCGATTCGACGCGCGGCATCGTCCGCGTCTCGCCCAACCTCGGGTGGAAGAAAGTCCCGCTCAAGCGCCTGCTCGCGCGCCGCCTCAAGTGGCCGGTCACCGTCGACAACGACGCGAAGGCCGCCGCGTGGGGCCTCTACAACACCCAGATCCCCAAGACCGTGAAGCACCTGATCGTGATGACGCTCGGCACCGGCGTCGGCGGGGGAATCATTTTGAACGGCATCCTTCACCGCGGCGCCACCGGAAGCGCCGGCGAAGTCGGCCACATGAACATCGACGAAAACGGGCCGCTGTGCAATTGCGGCAACCGGGGCTGTCTTGAGACCTATGTCGGCCGGCCGCACATCGAGAAAAAAGTCCGCGCCGCGCTCGAAGCCGGAAAGAAAAGCAGTCTCCAGGCGCTTTTCAACAAAGACCCCAATCTGGTCACAC
>JBBRXR010000449.1:0-2023 GCA_038238485.1 Elusimicrobiota bacterium
GTGCTGGGCATCCTCATGGCCTTCAAGTTCACGCAGCGTCGCACGCTCGTCTGGATTTTCCTGATCGTGGGCACCGTGCTTCCGTTCTTCCTTCTCTCGTTCGGCGGTGGGTCCTAGGGCTCTGCGGTGGGAACCGATCGGAACTATCACCGGATCTACGCGGCTGTGAAAATGATCCCGAAAGGCCGCGTGGCCACGTATGGACAGATCGCGCGGGTCGCCGGTTTGCCGGGGAACGCGCGCCAGGTCGGCTATGCGTTGAGCCGGGTGACGGGCGACGACATTCCGTGGCAGCGCGTGGTCAACGCAAAAGGGGAAATCAGCCCGCGCGGCCTCCCCGAATACGACCGGCGCCAGCGCGCGCTTCTGAGGAAAGAAGGGGTGGCTTTCGGCCCGGGGGGCGCCGTCCCGCTGGCGCGTTTTCAGTGGCAGGTGGCCGCTGTGGATGAACCGCGCTCCGGAAAACGCAGCGAGCTTCCCGTCGACTTCGCCCGACTTCCTACAAAATAGCCATCCTTGCGCAACTTTGGGCGCGGCGGCGCTGCTTCCGCATCCGGTCAAAGTTTTTTTTACTGCATTTACCGTCTACATGGGTAAGATCATCCATCGAGAACATTCGAACTCTTAACTGATTTCCTGGAGGCCTTATTCGCCGGATTTTGTCTCTCTTCCTTCTTTTATTTATTGGCGCACCCCTCCTCGCCGCCGGTCCCGTGATGTCTCCTGAATTGAAGAAGGCCATTAAGACCGCGTCTTCGCGCAAGTGCCAAAAAATGGCGGCGGCCAATTCGGAAAACCTCAAGTTTCTTCTGGAAGACGACCTCCGCGTGCTGACGCAGGGAGGCACGAGTATCATGACCGCCGTCTTCGGCAGCTCCTACCCGGTTGAAATCGAGAAGATTCGTTCGGCCGGCTACATTCCGCCGATCACGCCGCCGCCGGCGGGTTGGAACGAGTTTCTCACGCTCGTGAGGGACACGCACACCGTCGAGGCCCGGTGCTTCGAGGGCATGGTGCCCGCTGACCTGATCGCCTGGTCAAAAGGAAAGAATTCAATGTTCGCGGGCATCGTGAACGAGGCCACCCGGAAGGTGGAGGAGCAGAAAGTCGCAATCGCGGCGCGCCTCTCGCCGCGCTTCAAGACCTTTGAGGAGGCGCGCGCCGCGCTCACGCCGCTCGTGAGCGAGCACGTGGCATTCAAAAAGGGGAACATCCTCGTCGTCAAAATGAAGATTATCCGGATTCTCAAGGCGGGCCAATTCCTCATGACCAATTACCCCGCCGGATCGCCCAAGATCGCTGCGACCGTCTACGCCGGCGTTATCACGCCGGAATACGAAGGCGACCGGACAGTCAAGGCGAACGCCGTCGTGGAGATCGTGGGCGAGCTCTCAGGAACGTATGCCTACACGTCACCCTCGAAGGCGAAAAAAACCGCTCCGAAAGTCACCGTCTACGGAATCAAAGCGTCGGAGTAAATCCGCCACCGCAAGAACCGGGTGGGACGCCGCTCCCGCCTCTGCCACCATCTCCTCATGAGCAAGATCACCGACTATCAGCGAATCGAAGCCGTTATCCGCTATCTGGATGCGCACCACACCGACCAGCCGGACCTGGGCGCGCTCGCGCGAAAGGTCGGCCTGAGCCCGTTCCATTTCCACCGGCTGTTTTCCAAATGGGCCGGCGTCACGCCGAAGGATTTCCTGCGGTGCCTGACGTTCTCCGACGTGCGGCGCCGCTTGAAGGACGGAGAAAGCGTGCTCAATGCGGCGCTCGACGCCGGTCTATCCGGTCCCGGTCGGATCCATGATCTCTGCGTGACGCTGGAAGCGGCGTCCCCCGGCGAGCTCAAGTCCGGCGGCGCGGGGTGGACGATTCGCGCGGGATTTACGCAGACGCCCTTCGGCCGCGCGCTGATCGCGGAAGGACCGCGCGGCGTCTGCGAACTGGCCTTCATCGACAAGGATGGCGACTCCCGCGCCTGGAATAAACTGGCCCGCGACTGGCCGAAGGCCGACCTGCA
>JBBRXR010000450.1:0-2022 GCA_038238485.1 Elusimicrobiota bacterium
CTACAACCTCGGCATCAAAGAGCAGTACATTTTCCCCGAGGTCAACGTTGAGAAGTCCGACGGTCCGCGCGGCATGAACATCAGCTTCGTCACGACGACCAAGTCCGACAAGGACGCGCACGCGCTCCTTGAAGTCCTTGGCCTCCCGTTCGCGAAAGAAGTTCATAAGAACTGATTCCTGAAATCGATTAATTAAAGAGGATTATAGAAATGGCCACATTTGCCTGGATGGCGAAGATGAGAAAGCCTCAGAAGTTCGCGACGCGTTTCCGTAACCGTTGCCGGCTTTGCGGCCGCGCCCGCGCGTTTTACCGCGACTTCGGGCTTTGCAGAATTTGTTTCCGCAACTTGGCGCACAAGGGGCAGATCCCCGGCGTGCTCAAGTCCAGCTGGTAATCAGGAGATAGAAATGTCGGATATGATTGCGAACATGTTTTCGGCGATTGTTAACGCCAACCACAAATTCAAGGAGACCGTGGACATCCCGGCCTCCAAGCTCAAGGCCGAAGTCGCGCGCGTGTTGAAGGAAGAGGGCTACATCGCCAATTTCCGCGTCGCTCCCGACAAACGCCAGGGTTCACTGCGCTTGACGATGAAGTACACGCAGCAGAAAGAACGCGTGATCCAGGGCGCGAAACGCGTTTCCAGCCCGGGTCTTCGAATTTATCGCAAATGGGACGAGCTCCCGATCGTTCAGAACGGTCTCGGCACTGCGCTCGTTTCGACCTCCAAAGGCGTCCTCACCGGACAGAAAGCCAAGGAGAAGAAGCTCGGCGGGGAAGTCCTCGGATTTATCTGGTAACGGGTGGAAACTAAGATGGCAAACGTCACTGACAAGAAAAAAGAAGAAGCCCCGCTCTCTCGTCTCGGCCGAAAGCCGGTCGAGATTCCGGCCGGCGTGAAAGTCACGGTCACGGGACAGCATGTGCTTGCCGAAGGCAAGCGTGGCAAGCTCGACCACAACCTTCACCACCGCATCACCGCGAAAGTGGACGGATCACACATTCAGCTTTCACCGGTCGTCAACACGCAGGAGACCAAGGCGCTGCATGGCCTCTCGCGCAAGCTCGTCCTCAACATGATCGAGGGCGTGACCGTGGGCTTCCGCAAGAAGCTCGTGATCGAAGGCGTCGGCTTCCGCGCCGCGCTCGCCGGCACGAAGCTCACCATGACGCTCGGTTTCTCGCATCCGGTGGTTTTCCAGACCCCCGCCGGCATCGCGATCAAGCAGGACCCCAAGGTCCCCAACATTCTCGAAATTGAAGGCAATGACAAGCAGAAGGTCGGCCAGGTCGCCGCGCAGATTCGCGCGATCAAGAAGCCCGAGCCGTACAAGGGCACCGGCATTCGCTACGAAAACGAAATCATCAAGCGTAAAGCCGGTAAGGCTGCCGTGGGCGCCGCGGGTGGAGCTGGCGGAGGAAAGAAATAATGAAGTCTCGTCTGTTACGTAAAGAGTTCCGCAAAGTCCGCATCCGTCGCGTCATCAATGGCGTTCCGGGCCGTCCGCGCCTGTCGGTGTTTCGCAGCCTCAAACACATCTACGCGCAGATCATTGACGACGTGCAGGGCCAGACCCTGGCGCAGGCTTCGTCCCGTGAGAAAGCGGCCGGTGCCGTCAGCGGCGTGAAAGCCGCGACGACCGTCGGCGAGCTGCTCGCCAAGCGTGCCGTTGATAAAGGTGTTTCGCAGGTCGTTTTCGACCGCGGTGGACGTCCGTATCACGGACAGGTCAAGGCTCTCGCGGAAAGCGCGCGCCAGGCCGGACTGAAGTTCTAAGGAAACCATGAGCAAAATCGATCCCACAACGCTGAGCCTCTCAGAAACCGTCATCAAGATCGGCCGCGTGGCCAAGGTCGTGAAGGGCGGAAAGCGCTTTTCATTCAACGCCCTGGTCGTCGTCGGTGACGGCGCTGGACACGTTGGCGTCGGTCTCGGCAAGGCCAAGGAAATTCAGTCGGCGATCAAGAAGGGCTCGGCCCGCGCCGCCAAGGACATCGTGAAGATCCCGCTCGTCGGCAC
>JBBRXR010000451.1:0-2005 GCA_038238485.1 Elusimicrobiota bacterium
GTCGGCGTGGTGGGCGACGTGAAATCCGTTCTCAAGGAATTCTCGGCCCGCGTGAAACCGGCGAAGCATGCCGAGTGGAGAGCCGAAATCAAAGGGTGGGAAGAGAAACACCCGCTTCAGATCAAGACGGGTTCCGACACCCTGCAGCCTCAGTTCCTCATCAAGGAACTGCACCGCCTGACGAAAGGCGAAGCCATCGTCGCCACGGGTGTGGGCCAGCACCAGATGTGGTCCATGCAGTGGTACCAGGCCCGCTCGCCCAAGAACTTCCTCACCTCGGGCGGTCTCGGCACCATGGGCTTCGGTTTCCCGGCCGCGCTGGGGGCGAAATTCGCCAACCCGGACAAAATCGTCGTCTGCATCGATGGCGACGGCTCGTTCCAGATGACCATGACGGAACTCGCAACCGCCGTTCACGAAAAGCAGAAGGTCATCGTGATCGTCATCAACAATTATTTCCTCGGCATGGTCCGCCAGTGGCAGGAGCTCTTCTATAAGAAGCGCTACTCCGGTTCAAACCTCACCGCCAAGGGCGGCGAAACCGAACGGCCCGGCGACTTCAAGGTCGGCGAGTTCGATTACGTGCCCAACTTCGGCAAGATCTTCGACGCATACGGCCTCAAGAGCCGCCGCATCTTCAAGAACGACGAAGTCGAGGGCGCCCTCAAGGAAGCTCTCGCCGCCGACAAGTCGTTCCTCATCGAGGCGATGATCTCGCCCGAAGAGAAGGTGTTCCCAATGATTCCCGCGGGCGCCGGACTCGACGACATCATCGTCGACATGGCCTGACGCAGACCTCCCTGGAGACAACAATGGCTGACAATATTGGAAGGCACACCATTTCCGTTCTCGTCGAGAATCGCTTCGGCGTTCTCGCCCGCATCGCCGGCCTCTTTTCGGCGCGCGGCTACAACATCGATGCTCTCTCGGTGGGCACCACCGACGATCCGGACATTTCGCGCATGACCATCGTGGTCAAGGGCGATCAGCGGATCCTCGATCAGGTGGTCAAGCAGCTCAACAAGCTTATCGACATCATCAAGGTAACGGACTATCAGGACACCCCGCACATCGAGCGCGAATTGGTTCTCATCAAGGTCACGGCCGACAAGGCCACGCGCAGCGAAATGATTCAGATCTGTGATATTTTTAGAGCAAAAATCGTCGATGTCGCGGTGGATTCCATCATCATCGAAATGACCGGCGACGAAGAAAAAATTGAGGCGCTCCTACGCATGCTGCGCCCGTTCGGGATCAAGGAAACTTGCCGGACGGGAATCGTGGCGATGGCGCGCGGGGCCAAGGGGATTTCCGTGGCCGATCTCGAAAAGGTGACCGCATAATGAAAACGCAGGAAAAAACGCAGACCGGACGTAAGAGCTTTTCGGCCAACGGTAACGGCAAGAGCGCGACGAGTGGCTTGAAGGCGAAGGTTTATCACGACGAAGACGCCGACTTGAAGTGGCTTAAGAACAAGCGCGTGCTCGTCATCGGCTACGGCTCTCAGGGCCACGGCCAGGCGCTCAACCTCCGCGACTCAAACATCGATACGCACATCGCGGTCCGCAAAGGCGGCCGAGGCTGGGCGCTCGCGCTCAAGCACGGTTGGAAGGAAGGCAAAAACCTTTTCAGCGACATCGGTGCCGAAGTGAAGCAGGCCGACTGGGTGCACATCCTGCTCCCCGACGAAACGCAGGCCGAGGTGTACGCCGCGGACATTGAGCCCAACCTGAAGAAGGGCGCGGTCATCGCGTTCTCCCACGGTTTCAACATTCGTTATTCCCAGATCGTCCCGCCGAAGGAAAACGACGTCGTTCTCGTCGCTCCCAAGGGCCCGGGCCATCTCGTCCGCCGCACGTATGAAGAAGGCCGCGGAACGCCCGCGCTCTTCGCCGTGTTCCAGGATGCCACCGGCAAGGCCAAGCAGACCTGCCTCGCCTTCGCCAAGGCCATCGGCGGCACCCGCGCCGGCACCATCGAGACGACGTTCAAGGAAGAGACCGAA
>JBBRXR010000452.1:0-2005 GCA_038238485.1 Elusimicrobiota bacterium
AGGTCGATGAGCGCCGCCGTCCGGATGACGGCGTCAGACTGCTCTTTGGAGGCCACGTTGGGCAGGAGCGCCTGTGCCAGCGATGACGCGATCGTGGCGCGTTGGGAAATCGACGACGGCGTCGAGGCGAGCGCGTAAAAACCGAGAAGTCGGGCGTTGTCCAGAAGGGCCCACGAAGCGCCGGCCGCCGCCTTCAGCGCGACCGAAAAGAAATTGAGCGGCAGCGTGCGAATGTACTGCCGGAGAAAAAATTTCCTGTCTTCAACGGGCGCGCTCACCGGATCACGCTTCACCGGCCGGAAACGTCGCCGACGCAAGGCCGGCGCCGAGAAATCCCCAGAACGTCAGCGCACCGTAGGGACCTTCGAGAAGGACGTTGAACGACGCGAGGAAGCCGAGATAAAGAAGCCCGGAGAGGAAAATGAGCGCTTCCGGTCGTCCGCGCCATACCGATCGGACGAACAGGATCAATACGGAAAACATCAGCGCGGCATAGAAGAAAAAGCCCACGAAGCCGAAGCGAAAGAGCATGCCGAGGTGGGAGTTGTGCAGGTCGGTGCGGCCCGGCATGATCGTGCCAAAGACATAAAACTTCACCGCGGTGCCCAGCGGGAACCCGAGGACCGGGCAATTCCCGAGGAGGGCGGTCGACGACAGGCGCCAGAGTTCGAGCCGCCAGAGCACGTTGTTCTCGCTGGCCGAGTAGGCGCCCAGGATTCGGGGATCGTTCAGTTTGGCCGACCAGAGAGAAACAAAGCCGTTCGCCCGGTCGTAATGAACGACGTCTTTCGGCGGTTCTGATGAGACGGCAACGCTCACGGCGGCGGCTGTCGAGGAGGGCGCCAGCTTCGCCGCCGGTTGCGCTCCGCGGATGTTCTCCGCGACGCGAAGGCCGTTCCCGTAGGACTGCCACGACTGTCTCCACACCTCCTGGCCGCTGAACGTCAGAATGTTCGCGTAGCGGAGGCCGATGCAGGCGATGAACGCGAGCGCGCAGACCAGCATCGAGATCCATTCACGACGGCTGATGGAGCGACATCGCAGGAGGAGAATGCTGCCCAGCCCGATCGACAGGCCGATGAAGACGCTGCGCCCCCCCAGCATGAACCCGGTGAGACAGTGGATGAAGAGGAGGGCGGTCGCCGGACGGGACGTCCAGAGGTTCAGCCGGCCCCGGGCCAGAATCGCGGCGGACACGAGTCCGATCCACAGAAAAGCACCGAAGCCGTGAAAATCCCTGAAAAGCCCGACCGTGAAATGAAACCAGCCGGCGCTCACCGAAATGAAAAACGCCGTCGAGACCGCCGAGGCCAGCGCAATCAATCCAAAAAGCCGGCGGCGAAGACGTTGGTCCGAAAAGAAAGCGCAGGAGAGGAAGAGGGCAATCAGGTAATAACCGAGCGCGGCATGGCGCACCGCCTCGATGCCGAACCGCGCAAATGCCACTCCCAGTTTCCCCATCGCGAACATAATCAGAAGACCGGCGAAGAAAAGGGGAGCGCGGGCAGCATCGCGGAACGCCAGCATGAGCGCCTCCCGGCGCGGGCGATCGAAGATCACCAGGAGCGTCATCAACAGGAGAAGGGGTTCCGAAATGTAAAGCGGATGTTCGGAAACAGTGAGGTGCAGATAGACGAACCCGCGATTGAACGCGACGAGCATGAACACAAAGGAGCTGAACAGCGCGACAGCGAACTGGTCGATCCGGCGCTCGAGCGGGGTCATCTCAACCGCCGGCCCGCGCAGGAAGAACCAGGAAACGCTTGATCAGACCGGCGGCGATTTCCTGGATGTTGGCGTCGTTGAGAAGCGAAGGAAATAGACGCGTATTGGCGGGATGCCCGGGATCAACCGCGTCGGCGTAATTGGCGACGAAGCGGAGAACCTTCTCCTCGTCCACGCGGAAAGACGACGCGGCCGCCAAAGCCGCCGGAAGCGCGCGAACATCGGCAACGGGAATGTTTTGGCCACTCAGGTCGTAGAACGGTCGTCCGAGCGTCAGCAC
>JBBRXR010000453.1:0-1995 GCA_038238485.1 Elusimicrobiota bacterium
CGATCGACGGCGAGGACAAGAAAAAACAAGCCTGAACCAGGATCCACCATGAGCCACCGTCTCAACATCGCCGGGAAAACCGACAGAGGCCGGAAGCGATCTAAGAATGAGGACAATTTTTTCGTAGAGGCCGATCTCGGATTCATGATCGTCGCCGACGGCATGGGAGGCCACGCATCCGGCGAGGTTGCCAGCCGCCTGGCCAGCGAACTCTGCACGGAACAGATGAAGCGCGCCCTCCAGACCGGTCACGTTCCTGTGTTTTTCCACGTTCCCCGCAAAGCCGAACTCGATCCGCGCAGCATCCTTCTTGGCGATTGCGTGAAGTTCGCCAACCAGGCGGTGTTCGAAGCCGCCCAGAACGACCCGGCGAAGCACAACATGGGCACGACGCTCGTCGCATCCATCTGGCTGGACGATAAGCTGGCCATCGCCAACGTCGGCGATAGCCGCCTTTACACGGTTCGCGAGAAAAAACTCACCCAGCAGACCGTGGACCACAGTTTCGTTCAGGAGCAGATCGCGCGAGGCTTTCTCAAACCTGAGGACGCCGAGAAGTCGGAGCTCCGCAACATGCTCACCCGCTCCATCGGCGTGGGCGAGGATGTCGAGGTCGACATCATCGAAGTTCCCCTTCAGCCCAAGGACATCGTACTCATGTGCTCGGATGGCCTGACGAAGATGCTCGACGACGATCAGATCGAGTCCGTTTTCAGCGAAATGACCGAACCGGCGGCGCTCGTGGATGAATTAATTAAGCGCGCCAATGAGGCGGGTGGAGGAGATAACATCACCGTTATCGTGGCGAAGCTCGAGGAGTCGCCGACGAGTTGGGGAACGCTCGCGGAACGGGTAAAGGGAATGTTCAGAAAAAAAGTGGAGAGCCACTAAAATGGCGAAGGTCTACCTCAAATTCAACGGCGCGGTCATCCGCGAGTACAAGCTCACGAAAGAGGAGACATCTTTTGGGCGCAAGCCCACCAATGACATTGTCATCGGGCATCCCACCATTTCCGGTTTCCACGGCAAGATTCGCAAGGACGGCGAGCGATTCATTGTTGAAGACCTCAACAGCACCAACGGGACATTTTTAAACGGCCAACGCGTGAAAGGCGCCGCCCTCAAGAACCGTGACAAGGTCGGCGCCGCCGGCCACATTCTCGAATTTGTGATGGACGACACGGCGCCCGCGACGATCGAGAACGAACCGGCAGCTCCCGCCGCGCCCGCGGTCGGCTCGCCAGGGTCCTCTGCTCCGGCCGCCCCCATGTCCGAAGACGCCGCCATTCAGCGTCAGAAGGACATGCTCCGACGAAGCCTGGGGCTGGGGGGTGGCCCTCCACCCGCTCCCGAAGCAACCCCGGCTGGCCCCCCGGCCGGCCTGTCAGCCGATCCTGGCGTGGATGAGAACGGCCAGCCAAAACCCGCGCACGGGATTGTCCGGATCATCTCCGGCGGCGTGGACGGCCAGGCCGAAGTCATCTTGAAAGAACTGGTCACGTACATCGGCGCCTCCGATCAGGCCATCATCAAGATCAAAGGATTTCTGGCCCCCAGCCTCGCCGCGGCCATCAGCCGCCGACCGGAGGGCTACTTCCTGAAGGCCGTTAAACCGGGTTATCCAAAGGTCAACGGCAACACGGTCAGCGAACAAATCTTCCTCGAAAACGGTGCTCTCATCGAAGTCGGCGGCACCAACATGGTTTTCTACCACCCGGACAAGAAGAACAAGCCAGCCTAAAAACACTCTGACCGTCGACGATCGCCTCGACATTTCGATGCGAAAAATCACCGATCTTCGCGTTGAC
The DNA here is from genome assembly GCA_038238485.1 of Elusimicrobiota bacterium. Taxonomy (GTDB): domain Bacteria; phylum Elusimicrobiota; class Elusimicrobia; order F11; family F11; genus JBBRXR01. The sequence goes on from JBBRXR010000453.1 coordinate 1,809, forward strand.
TTACCTTATTTCTCATGGTATCCAGAGGAAGGTAAAGAAGCACAACATCAACGGCTTAGGTGGGCACTTGCAGCAGTCCCGATTCAAAAAAATACTGACCTATCGGTTCACTTTCCTGATGGTGCCGACGTCGTGCGCGTGCACGATCTTGTGGTTTAAAGAGAGCACGCCGCCCTGCTTCTCGACG
>JBBRXR010000454.1:0-1988 GCA_038238485.1 Elusimicrobiota bacterium
ATTAGATCAGGGGAAGTGAAAAAAAGACTTATTCAGGGATGACGAGTTTCTGACCGACTTCGACCGTGCGCGGGTTGGCGATCAAGTACTTGTTGGCCCCGTAAATGCGCTGCCAGAGCCGATAGTCGCCGTACTGGTCCTTGGCGATGCTGGCCAGCGTGTCACCGGAGCGAACGGTGTAGGTCTTCACCATGCGACGCACAGAGGCGACCTGATCGATCTGGTAGACGGCGCGAAGCGTCGTCGAGGGCGGGACTGGGCGGGCGATCGGGGCTGCGGCGACCGTGGTCGAAGCGTTCGGGGCGCCCTTGGTCGGCGCCATCGGCGGCCGCTGCGCAATCATCGGCGGATGCGCGGCCGAGGGAGCACGGACGAAGAGCGGGACGGACGCCGCGCTTGCCGAGCCGAAGCGGAACGAATACGAAATCCGGTGCGTGGTATCCGCGTCTTTGGCGACGCCGATGGAATAGTCGATGGACGATCCGCCGAGGAAGAAGCCCGTTCCCATGGTGATCTCATTGTCCTGGCGGGTCCGGCGGATGCCGGTGCGCAGCGCCAGCCCGCCCACATTGAACTCCACGCCCAGCGCCGGTTGAAAGTCAGCCTCGATCATTCGGTACGAAGCGTCGGCCAAAAGCGTGGTGGTGAAGCCGCGTCGCGGGAGTGAGAGCGCGGCGCCGAAGCGGGCGGTCCGAGGCAGGTTATCGCCTTCCTGCACATAAGTGATCTGCGGTCCGAGGTTCTGAACGGCGGCGCCGAACCGCAAGCGCGGCGTCGCCGCAAAAGAGAGACCGAGATCGGCGGCGTACCCGGTGGCGCGCGCGCGTTCCACCAGTTCGGATGAAAGATATTTTCCAGCGAGGCCCCAGCCCCAGCGACCCGAGCGTCCAGCTGCGCCGAGCGATACCGTGATGTCCTGCTGCGCGGTCACGGTGCGGACGGCACCGCTTCCGTCGGAAAGCGCGATGGAGCCGCCGTTGTAGTAGCCGATGGAGAGCCCCAGGCCGCCGTGCGCGGACGGTTTGCCCACCATGAGATGACCGTAGGAATCGTCGATCATTCCCTTCTGATAGAGGAACGAGGCCTGGCCGGTGCGGAGGTTGGAGAGTGAAGCGGGGTTGTAAGCGAAAGCGGAAATGTCGTTGGTGACGGCGACCATCGATTCAGCGAGTCCGGAAGCGCGCGCCGTGGGCGCCTCGAGGAGACTCAGGCCCGCTGTCGTGCCATTCCCGCGGGCCCAACCGGGAATGACTTGAAAGATCGCGATGGCGAAGGCTGACAGTCGGGCGATGGCATTTCGTGTGCGAATCATTTGTCTTCCTGCTGAAACTCTTGCCCCAGATCGACGGAAAGTCACGATGATTTGTGTCAAACCTGTGACAAATTTTCGACACGCTCGACGGTAAGCAACAATCACGCCAAGACGCATCGACGGAAACGTATCGATTTAAGAGAAGGAAAATACGGGAGAGGGGAAGCGGGACCGAACGGGCGGGAGGAACGAACGTAATTAAAAAACAGGAGAAAAACACCATGACCTCAGACGAAACCTATATCAGCGTGCCCGACAACGTGCCTCAGGAGGGAGATTCGACCGGACGAAAATCGAAGCCGATGTCCGGGTCTCAGGCCTCCCAGTTGAAGCAACTCGCCTCGGAACTCGGCGTGCCCGTCGACCTCGGCCTGAACGCCGACGACGCCGCTCGGAAGATCGACGAGCTGCAAAAGAAAGCGCCCCAGAACATTCCTGAGCCATAAGACTGGCGAACGACGGGAAGGAAAGCGTCTCACCCCCCGGGTTGAGGCGCTTTTTATTTCGGGGTCAATTCTCCAGCATCGCCTGCGCGCTGGGAATCAGCATGGGGTCGAGGTTGGCGGGATCGAAAAGTCCGGGCTGGCGGACACGATGGGTCGGCAGGTCGACGTACGTCTGCGTATCGGTGCGTCCATCGGGATAGTGGAGGATCACCTGCCGCGGCGTCGTCGTC
>JBBRXR010000455.1:0-1983 GCA_038238485.1 Elusimicrobiota bacterium
GCTAACCCGCTCAAACACAACGGAGACCATGAAACCTCGCTACCATTCCGAAGGTGAATCGTTCGTCATCGAGAATTACAACGAGGCCCCGCCGTTCTCCAATTTTTTCCCGGCATTGGCGGGCGTCACCGGAAAACCAATGTGGGTTTTCTACACCAACCGGGGCCAGGGTCTGTCCAGTTTCGGCGTGAGCAACAAAGACGGCTCCATGATGGAGTTCCTGCCCGCCAACAAGGCCTATCAGGCCACCTCGGTCCTCGGGTTCCGCACCTTCATCCGGCCGCAGGGCGCCAAGCCCGACGTGTTCGAGCCTTTCGCCATCGATTCTGACCGCGTCCAGACGATGGTCGTTCGTCCCTTCGAGCTCGAGATCCGCGAACGGGATGTGAAGCACGGGCTCGAATTCACCGTGAAATACTTTGGCGTTCCGTCGGAGAACTGCCCCGTCCTCGCGCGCGCCCTGACCATCAAGAACATTTCATCCCGCCCGCAGTCGTTCAGCTACCTCGACGGTCTTCCGCGCGTCGTGCCCATGGGCATGAACGATTTCCTCGTCAAGAACATGTCCCGCACCATTGAAGCGTTCGCCGAAGTCGCGAACCTCAAGTCACAGGTTCCCTTCTTCAAGCTGAAGATCGAGCCCGCCGACCGGCCGGACATCCGCTGGCTGGAATCCGGGTTCTTCTCGTTCGGCCTCGCCGACGGCAGCCTGACCCCCGTCATCGTGGATCCGTCGCTGGTCTTCGGGCATGACACGTCCTTCGCCAAACCCTTCGGATTCGCCGCCCGGGCCGCTCTGGGCGGGCAGCGCCAGTTGACGTCCAACATCATGGCCTCTTCGTTCTTCAATGGCTCGGCCACGCTGAAGCCGAAGGAATCGACGACGCTTCATTCGTTCTTCGGCTACGCGGAAAATGTGGCGGAAGCGGCCGAGTATGCGGCCCGGGTGAAATCCGAGCCGGATTATTTCGACCGCAAGCGGGCCGAGATGCGGAAGATTTACGAGGACATGGGGCGCAATTTTGGCTTCCAGACCGGAGACCCCATCCTGAATCAGTATGCGCAGGTCACGTTCATGGACAATGTCCTTCGCGGCGGACTTCCCATGACCTTTGGCGCCAATGGTCCGACGCTGCACGTGTTTTCGCGCAAGCACGGCGACATGGAACGCGATTACAATGCCTTCCAGGTGTCAGCCACCTATTACTCGCAGGGGAACGGCAATTTCCGCGACGTGAACCAGAACCGCCGCAGCGACCTCGTCTTTAACTCCGCCGTCGGCACCGCCAACGTCGACGAGTTCTTCAATCTCATCCAGCTCGACGGATACAACCCGCTCGTGATCAACCCCGTCAAGCTGCGCATTCCGCGGGATGTCCTGGGCCGCCTCGACCTCAACCTCGACGAAAATTGCAAAGCGGACTACCAGGCACTCCTCAAAGAGCCCGTGCTGGCCGGCCAGCTCTACGAATTCGTGAAGAAGTATTCCAACGATCCCCTGAACGTGAACAACAAGTTCAAGGAGATCGTCGGCGCATCCACGTCCCTGGAGGGCGTGGCCCACGGTGAGGGCTTCTGGACCGATCACTGGACTTACAACCTCGATCATCTCGACCAGTATCTTTCGGTGTATCCGGAGAAAAAGCAGTGGCTCCTTTTCGAGAAGGCCGATTTTACCTACTACGATTCGGACCATTTTGTCCGCCCGCGCCGTGACAAGTACATCGTCACGCCGGACGGCCGCCTGCGCCAATACAACGCCGTGGTGGGCCGCGCCGACAAGCAGGAACTCCTCAAGTCGCGGACCGTCGATCCCAGCAAGACGCGCGTCGACAGCGGCGCCGGCCTGATCTTCGAGACGGACCTCTTCACCAAGCTTCTTTCACTCGCGCTCATCAAGATCGCCACGCTCGACCCGGCCGGCACCGGCATCGAGATGGAAGCCGACAAGCCGGGCTGGTGCGACGCGCTCAACGGCCTGCC
>JBBRXR010000456.1:0-1976 GCA_038238485.1 Elusimicrobiota bacterium
GAAGGCCGCCGTGCCGAGCGAGCCGGTCCAGACCAGCCGCGCTTTCCTCGATAATGCCGACCTCGTGAAGTTCGCAAAGTGGACGCCCGAGCCTGAAGAGATCGCCGGAGACGTCGCGCGCGTGCGGGCCTTCATTCAATCCACCACGGAGAAACCGCCCGAGCCCGAGACGCGCGAGGAAGCCGCGCCCGAGGAGATGGCGCCGCTATGAAGTTCGCGAATCCGGCCGTCCTCTGGGTCCTCACAGTTCTGCCGGTCATGGCGCTCTACCTGCGGTTTTTCCGCCAGCAGGACCTGCCCGCGCTCCGCTTCCCGTCGAACTCCACGGTGCCGGGGCTCGCGCGCGAGGGCCTGCGCAACCACGTCGTGGTGCCGGGGCTCCTGCGCATGATCGCCGTGGCGCTGCTGATTTTCGCGGCCGCGCGGCCCCAACGGGGCCTGCGTTCCGAGGAACTCACCACCAAGGCGACCGATCTCATGGTCTGCCTCGACGCCTCCCGCAGCATGCTCATTCTCGATTTCAAACCGCAGAACCGTTTTGAGGTCGCCAAGCAGGTGATCGCCGAGTTCGTCAAGGGCCGCGAGCATGACCGCGTGGGCCTCGTCCTCTTCGCGGAATACGCCATCACGCAATGCCCGCTGACGACCGATCGCGACGCGCTGCTGGCCATGATCCAGAGCCTCGCGATCGGCGACATCTCGCCCGACCGCACCGCCATCGGCATGGGCATCTCGACGTCGGTGCAGCGGCTCAAGGATTCCCAGGCCCGCAGCAAGGCCATCGTGCTGGTCACCGACGGATCCAACAACGCCGGCTCCGTGGACCCCATCACCGCTGCCAAAACCGCGGCGGCGTTCGGCATCAAGATCTATACAATCGGCGCCGGCACGCCGGAAGGCGGGGACATGCCGGTGGACGACCCGCTCCTCGGGCGCCGACTGGTCCCCGTGAAGAGCGACCTCGATGAGGACACGCTCCTCAAGGTCGCCACGATCTCGGGGGGGAAATATTTCCGAGCGAAGTCGGGAGACGCGCTCAAGCAGATTTTCAAAGAAATCGACTCGATGGAAAAGACCGACATCAAGATCCGCGAATTCATGGAATACGAAGAGCTTTACTGGCCTTTCCTGCTCGCGGCGCTCTCGTTTCTGTTCATCGAGCTCGCGCTCGCCAAAACCGTTTTCCGGACACTGCCATGATCGCCTTCCGCCATCCCGCCGCTTTCTTTCTTTTCGCGCCCTACGCGCTGCTCGTCGCGCTTTACGCGTGGTCGCGCTTCCGGCGACGCCGGGAACTGACCGCGCTCGGAGACTGGCGCCTGCTGGCCGAGCTGGTTCCGCTGAACGGCCTTGTCCGCCGCCGCCACAAGGACCGAATCGTTCTCGTGTCTACCGCCGTGTTGATTTTCGCCGCCGCCGGGCCGCAGTTCGGCTCCCGCCTGAAAGAGGTGAAGCAGCGCGGCATGGATGTCTTCATCGCCGTCGACACCTCCCGGAGCATGCTGGCCGAGGACGTTCCGCCGTCGCGCCTCGATCGCGCCAAGCAGAGCCTCTCGCTTCTGATCGGCAAGCTGGAAGGCAACCGCGTGGGCGTCATTGCCTTCGCGCGCCGGGCCGTGATGCAGTGCCCGCTCACCGTGGACACGGGCGCCGCTCGGCTTCTGCTCGAGACCGTCAGCACGAACACCATTCCCGAGCAGGGTACCGCCATCGGCTCGGCCATCCGCCTCGGCCTGTCACGGTTCCCGCAGAAGACGCAAAGCGGCCGCGCCATCGTGCTGCTGACGGACGGAGAGGACCACGAGTCAGACCCGATCGGCGCCGCGAAGGAGGCCAAAGCGCAGGGCGTCGTGGTGTTCACCATCGGCATCGGCACCTCCAAGGGCGAGGTCATCAAGAACCGCGACGCCGAAGGAAAGGTAACGGAATTTCTCAAGCACAATGGCGAGATGGTGATCTCGCGGCTCGACGACGCC
>JBBRXR010000457.1:0-1975 GCA_038238485.1 Elusimicrobiota bacterium
CCGCCGGGCTTGAGCAGGCGGCGGCAGGCCTTCAGGGCCGCGAGCGGGTCGTGTAGATGTTCGATCACGTCCCACATGGAAATGACGTCGAACGATTCCGGGGCGAACTCTGTGTGGTCGAGCGTCCTGTCGCTGACCTGGAAACCTTTGGCCCGCGCGGCGTCGCGCGCGGCCGGAGAAATCTCGATGCCCCGCGCGGACCAGCCACGGTCGCGGATCACTTCCAGGAACGCGCCCGTGGCGCAACCGACGTCCAGCGCGGTCGTGCCCCCGGACGCCACCTCTTTGAGAAAAAGCGGAAGGCGGCGGCGAAAAGTCTTCCGGATCAACGGCTCGTCTGCCCGGTAATTTTCATAACCGCCTTCGAGGGGGGTGTCGCAGTGAAAATAATCGTCGCCGTAACGGGTGAGAAGCACGTCGGGGCCGGGCATCGGGTGGGCGTAGATCAGGCCGCAGGCGGCGCAGCGCACAATGTTGATGGGCGGCGAGCCCGGGGGAACGGCGCGCGGCACCAGCGTCGCCTCATCGTGGCCGCAGAGGTTGCAGCCGGCGCCGATCATGAGGCCGCCGGAACGTGGAAGACCGTGAGCGTCGGCCCCACGGTGTTCGTGCCGTCGAACACTTCCTTGTGGTCGGCCACGCGGTTCAGGTCGTCGTAAAAGCGGCGCCAGCCGGCGGCGTACGCCACGGCGCCGGGCACCATTTTTCCGGTCAGGAACCTTTGCGCGTAGAGATCGCTCCAGATGACCCACGATAATTTTTCGGCGCGCAGACGCTCGAGCGTCGGCGGCTGGGCGTCCGGCCGGGACAACTCAAAAGCGTATTCAGGGAAAGTCCACTGCACGGGTTGGTATCGGCCACCGGGCAGCGACGGCGCGTACATGAGGGTGAGCAGGCGATCGCCCGCGGGCACGTGGCCCAAAATCCACTCCGCGCAGCGCACCCGCGCGTCGGGCGCGCTCAGAAGGCGCAGGTACAGTTTGTCGCGGGCGACGCTCGGCCCAAACACGAAGACGACGGTGAGCGCCACCACGAGGGTCGCCGCCCACGGGCGGCCGGTCCGGCGGAGCGAGCTCTCGGCGGAAGCGACGATCATCGCCGCGACAAGAATGGTGAGGACGAAGACGGTGGGAAGCAGGTAGCGGACCTCGGCGACCTTTGAGATCACGGCGAAGAACAGATAAGACGACAGCGCGGAGAACGCCAGCGCCGCAAAGCGGATATCGCCGAGCTTCAGCGCGCGCCGCATCGCCCAGATGACCGACGCGCCCGCCAGGAACACGAAGGGCGCGCCCATCATGCCGGCGAGAGAGTTGGCGAAGGGCGTTTCGACGTTGGTCGTGGCGCGTGAGAACAGGAGTGTCGTGGCGGTCTTCCCGAGATCAACGAGCGGGCCGCCGTTCTGGATCTGGGATTGCAGTTTCATGTGCCGAAGGAATTCGCCCGCGTAGATAAAGAACTGCGGCGAAGAGATGAGAAACCCGGCGGCGGCCGCAGCGGACCAGAGGCCCACTCGTTTCAGCGCGCCGCGTCCGTCGCCAGACAGCGTGTTGAAGAGTTCGATCATCCCCAATGCGGGCGCGATAAAGATGACGGCCGTATATTTGGTCCCCACGCCCACGCCCGCGAGAAGGCCGGAAACAACGGCGTCGCGAACGCGCAGCCGCCCGTCGCGCATGAGCGGCATGAGCGACAGCGCGATCACCAGCGTCTGCAGCGAATCGGGGGCGGGCCGGACGCCCTGTTTGACGAAAATGAAGCCGAAGCTCACGATCGCCCCGGCCAGAAGCGCGGCGCTCTTACCGGAGACGCGGAGGGCCATCACGTAGGCGACGATGATGAGGGCGAGGAGCGCCAGGACCGAGACCGCCCGGCCTTTTTCCTCCATGTCATGGGGGGAGGTCACGAAGCCGACGGTGGCGACCAGATTGGTGTAGAACGTGGGGTAGTAATAGACGCCGGGATCGAGTTCGAG
>JBBRXR010000458.1:0-1975 GCA_038238485.1 Elusimicrobiota bacterium
GCGACCATCTGGCGGATGAGGAATCCCCCGCCGGTGGCGGCTTCGGTGGAGTGAATCGTCAGCAGGCCCACGCCCACGGTGACCATCGTGGCGACGAACATCAGCCAGTCGACGTGCAGGCCGCGGGCGAAAATCGACGCGCGCTGGGTCCCGCCCGCGCCGTACGCGATGCGCCCGCTCACTTGAGCGTCCCCACGGGGGCGGCGCTGATCGGCAGCGCGGCTTCGATCAGTTTGCGGGCGATCGGGACGGACACGACGCCGCCGTGACCGCCGTTCTCGACGAAGACGGCGACCGCGTAGCGCGGCGCCTCACCCTTGTAGCCGGCGAAGCCGGCGAACCAGGCATGGTCTTCGCCATGCGGATTCTGGGCGGTGCCGGTTTTACCGCGCACGTCGAGGAAGTCGATGCGCGTTCCGCCGGCCGTGCCCGACTGGACCACGCCTTCGAGGGATTTGAGCAGACGATCCCACGTGATCTCTTTCAGCTTCACTTCGCGTAACAGGCGCGCCTGGGACCGCTCAACAACCTGGCCGCTGCCGTCGGTGAGACTATCGACGAGAAAGGGGACGTACGCGCGGCCGCGCGTGGCCAACGTCTGGTAAAACGACACGACCTGCAAGGGCGTGGCGGTGAGGTAGCCCTGGCCGATGGCCATGTTGAACGTGTCGCCGGTGGACCAGCCGCCGAGGCCCGCGCGGCGCTTCCAATTCGGATTGGGCACCACGCCCCGCACTTCACCGGACATCGTGTCCTGCGTGGTCTGACCGAAGCCGAACTGCGACGCGATCTCCGAAATCGACTGCGATCCGATCTGCTGGCCGACAAGATAGAAATAGGTGTCGCACGATTCCGCCATGGCGCGCCAGTAGTCGACCCAGCCATGTGTTTTCCAGCAGCGGTACTTATGCTCGCCGCCGGTTTTGTCCTTCAGGATGACGAATCCCGTGCAGTTGACGGCGCGCGCGGTGTTGATGGCGTCGCGTTCGAAGGCCGCGAGCGCCGTCACTGGCTTGAAGACCGAGCCGGGCGGGTAAGCCCCGCGGTAGACGCGGTCGAGGAACGGGAAGCGCGGGTCCTTGAGCTCATCGGCAAGTGTGCCCAGCGGATCAAACGACGGCGCGCTCGCCCAGACGAGGATCGCGCCCGTGTTGACGTCCATGAGTATCGCGGCCCCACGTTGCGTCGGCGTTTCGGCGAGCCCATCCTCGGCGATTTTCTGTAAATCGAGGTCGAGCGTGAGATGAACGGAGCCGCCCTTCTGAAACGGGAGCTCTTTGATGACGCGCTTCAGCCGGCCGACCGAGTCCACCTCGATGAGCATGCCCCCGTCCTCGCCGCGCAGGAACTCATCTTCCGCGCGTTCGAGGCCCATTTTTCCGACGAGATCGCCCGGCTTGAGATGCGAATTGTCTTCGTCCTTCAGGTCCCGCTCGCTCACTTCACCGAGATAACCGATGAGGTGCGCCGCGTACGAACCGAAGGGGTAACCGCGCCGGAATTCCATCACGACGCGCAACCCGGGAAAAAGGTGTTCCATCTCGCGCATGAGAAAAGCGAGGTCGTCGGGCACATTCTCGACCAGGCGAACCATCTGGCCGGTCTGGTGCGCGCGCGCGAGGCGGCGCTCCCAGGTGAGCGGGAACGGCGCCAGGAACGGCATGAGAGCGGACTGCACGGCCGCGCCCTCCTTGCGGTGCTTTTCTCCGACGGAATACATGAGCGACCACGTCGGGCGGTTGCGCACAATTGCGCGGCCTTTCCGGTCAAAGAAGTCGCCGCGCGGCGCGCGCAGGAAAATGACCTGGGTCCGGTTGGATTCGGAAAGCATGGCGAGGTCGGCGCCGCGCAGGACCTGAAGGTCGAAGAGCCGGATGACGATGACCGCGCAGCCGATCGCGAAGGCGAAGCTGAGGCCGCGCACACGGCCGCGAAAACGGCGCTCGGAGAATGTGTCACTGCTGCCGCCCACCCA
>JBBRXR010000459.1:0-1965 GCA_038238485.1 Elusimicrobiota bacterium
CTGGCCGCCTTCGTGACCGGCTCATGAACTACGGAAAAGAGGTGACCCAGGCTGCGTGGTCGCTCCACGCCATCCTTCGCACCTCCGCCGATTCGAAGGAAGCGTCGGACGCGATCGAGGCACTCGGCTACGGCATGTACGCGGATCCGGCCATCATCGACCGCGACGTGATAGACGCGGTTCTCGCGGCCGCCGATCCGCTCATTCACAGGGATCTCAACGTCGCCGTCTCCGCCGCGGGCTTTTACAAGAACGTTTCCGAACAGATGCCCGATCGTGTGACGGCTGCCATGTTCGAATCGATCGAGACCATGCTGGGTGAGCAGGCGGAGGATGAAGGACAGCTCATCAAGGAACGCGACCTCGTGGATCTCATCGAATCGCTTGCCGCGCTCATCGAAGCACGGCCTGAGCTCACGACCGACGAAACGGTGACCGCCCTCGAAAATTTCATGCGATGGGAAGGTCATGACCCGCGCAATTATGAGAAAGCGGCGGACGCACTCAATGCGGTGGCCCACCTTCGCCCCGACCTCATCGCGGCGGATTCACTGACGAGCGTTCTGCTGTCGTTTCCCGCACGCATTCGCCGTCACGCGTTCAACCATTACCGGATTTATAATCACGCGCGTTTTCCGGGGAACACCACGCCGGAAAGCCGCTACTCGGTGGGACTCGCGGCCGAACGTCTCCTGAACCGCCGCCAGCAGCCAGTGACCGACGCCACGGCCCAGCGCGCCGTTGACGCGGTCCAGGCCGAGCGCAATCGGATCTCGAGCACGGTCGTCGCCGGTCCCGGCTACCGCGTCGTGCGGGCCGTTCACACGGAAGATCGCTTTGACGCCGACCGGCTCGAACGCATCGCCACGCGCGCGGGCATCCGGCCGGCCGATATCTCGCCGGAATACCAGGGCAAGGCCGAAAAGGACCGCATTCTGGCCGACCTCGCTCAACCGAAGGGCCCGCTCGTGTTCATGTTCGCAGGGCACGGCAGCGAAAAGCACATCTGGCTCGAAGAAGGCCACGCGGGCGACACCAGCACGGACAATTTCACCTTCGACCGCGCCATCAACTTTGAGGAGCTCGGCAACGCGCTGCTCAAGAACGCCCTGATCCTTCCTGACCGTTCAGGCCTCGATCTTTCGCACATAACGATCTTGCTCGACACGTGCCACTCCTACAATTTCGCCTCCTATCTCCTTCACTACCTGGAGAAGAACGGCGTGACGGTGCCGCCGGTGACGGTGACGTCGAGCAATCTCCACCGCTTCAGCTTCGACTCGGTCCTCTACGAAGAGCTCGACGCTCTCGGCCAAACCGGCCCGCTCACCTTCGCACACCTTTTTGAGGCGGAAGAAACCGCTTTCAACAACCGCAGCTTCGCTGACTTCGGCATCTTCACCATCGAAAGCCCCGCGCTCGCCGCGGCCGTCGGCGGGACCACCAACACCAAGGCCGTGGACCTCGGTCTTGCCGGAATCACGCGCCGTGGTCTCTCGTTTCTCGGTCTCCGCAACCCCACCGCGGTGGTGGTCGTCGGCGGCGTGCTCGAGTCCCTCTTCATCCTCGCGGTCATTCCGGCGCTCGCGACTTTCTTCAACGCGGGCGACGCGACCACGATCTTCCAGTTTCTGGCTTTTCCCGCCATCCATTTCCTCGGCGGCGCCCAGGTCGCCGTCCAGAAGGCCGACGGGACCGTTGTCCTCGAAAGCCGCCCGATGGGCCTTAAAAACCTTCTCGTCTTCACGCTGGTCGGCGGCGTGCTGCACATTCTGATTCCGTGGGGCGCCGCCGGGGCGACCGCGCATGCCGCTCTTAATTTCGTCGCGGTCCTCCTCGCCTCGCGCGGAACGTCGGCCCGGATCCGTACGCAGTTCCGCGAGAAGGTGAAAGCAGCGGACATTGAGCGGCTCGCCCTCGCGGGCGTGGGCCGCCGCTCGCCCACCGCCGGCGCCGGCGACGAAC
>JBBRXR010000460.1:0-1951 GCA_038238485.1 Elusimicrobiota bacterium
CGCGGAGCTGCTTTACCTTCCCGATCCGTCGCCTCCCTCACGGCCATCGTCGCCGAACAGCAGCGCAAGATCGAACGCCTGAGTGAGTGGCGCCGCCGCCTCTCCCTCCTTCTGAGATTCACCAAGCGCGCTTCCACGACCACGAAAGTCGATGACCTCCTCCTTCTTCTGGTCGAAGAAGCGCGAGAAGTCCTCAACGCCGACCGCGCTACGGTTTTTCTCGTCGACCGAAAGAACAAGGAGTTATGGTCCAAAGTCGCCTCGCAGACCAAGGAAATCCGCGTCCCTCTCGACAAAGGCATCGCTGGCTCCGTCGTAATCACGGGCCAGATCGAAAACGTGGCCGACGTCTACAAAGACCCCCGATTTAATCCCGAAATCGACAAACGCACCGGGTACCGGACGAAATCCGTCCTGGCAGCGCCGATGTTCAACGCCAAAGACCAGGTTATCGGCGTTTTCCAGGTTCTGAACCGGAAGAACGAGAAGTCCTTCGACCAGCAGGACGAGGAAGTTCTCACGCTCCTCTCGGACCAGGCGTCGGGCCACGTCGAGAACGCTCAGCTTTATCAGGACATCCGCAAGGCCACCCAGGAGACGATCATTCGCCTTGCCGCCGCCGTCGAGTTCAAAGACCATGACACGCGCGCGCATCTTTGGCGCATGAGCCAGTACTCGGCGATCGTCGCGCGGGAGATGGGATTCGACCCCGAGTGGGCGGAAAATCTGCGGCTCGCCGCTCCGATGCATGACATCGGAAAGATCGGCGTGCCCGACGCGATTTTAAACAAGCCCGGAAAACTCACGCCCGAGGAATGGGTGGAGATGAAGAAACATCCGGCGCACGGCGCGGAAATTCTCAAGGATTCCGACAATGAATTGATGCAGATGTCCGCCATCGTCGCGCTCTGCCACCATGAAAAATGGGACGGTAGCGGTTACCCCCGCGGTCTCAAAGGCGACGAGATTCCGATCGAGGCCCGCATCGCGACCATCGCGGACGTGTTCGACGCGCTCACCAGCAAACGAATTTACAAGCCTCAGTTTTCGCTCAAAGACACCCTCGAAATCATTAACGGTGATTCGGGAAAACACTTTGACCCGAAAGTCGTGGATGCCTTCATTCGGGCGCTTCCCAAGATCACCCCGATCATGGAAGAATTCGCCCCGAAAGACGGCCAGACCGAACCCGCCCAATTACCTTCCTGGTAGCCAAAAAAATCCTTGAAAATCGGCGTCGTTTCGTTACGTTTGTCCTAACAAATCGCTTGGTCTTCTCAGTGAGATTTCCGAAGAGCCAGGCAGGGGACAATAACGCCGCGTAAACACGCGCTTTTTGTGGGGACCAATGGAATACAAACGACTCATTGAATTGATGCTGCGCGACGGGATCTCGGACATTCTCTTCAAACCGGGATCCTGCCCGCTGATCCGCGTGAACGGACAACTGGTCCAGACAAACCTCGAACCCCTTAGCCCCGCCCAAACCGAAGAGATCGTCAGAAGCCTTCTCACCGCCCCTCAGCAGAAGGAATTCGCCGAACGCCACGAAATGGACGTCGCCTGCACCGTGGACGGCGTCAGCCGCTTTCGCGTCAACCTTTACCGCCAGAAGGGAACCGTCGCCATCGCGCTCCGCACCATTCCCCTCACGCTGAAAACTTTCGAAGACCTTCACCTCCCGACGCAAACGCTTAAGAAGCTTGTCGGACAGGGACGCGGGCTTATTCTTTTCGCAGGCGTCACCGGCGCGGGAAAGACGACCACGATGAACGCGATCATCAATTATCTCAATCAGAATTTCACATTCAACATCATCACGATCGAAGACCCGATCGAATATGTCCACACGGACGTGAAGTCCTCGATCTCTCAGCGCGAGCTCGGCGTCGATACGGCGACCTTCAAGGCCGCGCTCAAGAACGTTCTTCGCCAGAGCCCCGATGTCATC
>JBBRXR010000461.1:0-1932 GCA_038238485.1 Elusimicrobiota bacterium
AATAACTGGGACGGCAAGAGCTTCGCGCAGCGCACCAACCCGCAGGTCCTGCGCCGCATTCTCGACCGCCAGGTGATGGTCGTGCCCCATGAGCCGAAATACACTTCCGACTTTGACGGGCTCGCCCGTTTTCTCGCCAAACGCGGCCTCTTCAACTGGCCCCATCTCCCGTAACCAAGGAACCCCATGCGCCGACTCCTCTCTTTTCTGACGGTGGTTTTGATGACGGCCGCCGTCACGCACGCCGCCCCGGTTGAAAAACTGCGAAAGGTCTCGTTCCTCACGCGCGACGGCAAGACGCTCGCCGCCAGCTACCGGAAGGCCGCCCCCGGGAAACCCGTGATCGTTCTTCTGCATGGGCTGTCGTCCACGAAGGAAGAATGGCTTCCGTTCACCGACGCGCTCGGCAAGGCCGGCTGGGGTTCGCTCGCCTATGACGCGCGCGGTCACGGCGCTTCCGATCGCGAGAAAAAAGGCGTCGCGTCGCTGGGTTCGCCGGGCCCGGGTTCGCAATGGGAGCGCATGGTCGACGACCTCGGTGGCGCGCTCCGCTTCCTCGAATCGCAGGGCGTCGCCCGTTCGTCGGTCTGCGTCGTCGGAGCCAGCGTCGGCGCGAACGTGTCGGCGCGCTACGCGGCCGTTTCCTCGCCGCTCAAGGCCGTGGTCCTGCTGTCGCCGGGCCTCAACTTCATGGAGTTCAAGCCGGAAGCGGACATCGTCCAGATCAAGTCGCCCACGCTCATCGCCGCGAGCGTCGATGACAAATACTCTTTCCAGAGCGCCCTCCGCCTTCAGAACCTCGCCCCCGCCGACACGCTCTGGACCGACGTTCCGCCGGGCCATGGCGTGCAGATGATCACGCCCGAGTTCGCCGCCCGTCTCATCCAGTGGCTCGGAGAGCGCTGAGCGCCCACGCCGCCCGGGTCGAGCGGTGGGACAAGCGCTACGTGTGGCATCCCTTCACGCAGCAGTACGTCTGGGAGAAAGAACCCGCGATCGCCGTGGCGTCCGGCCGCGGCGCCTATTTCACCGATCTCCGCGGTAAACGCTATCTCGACGGCGTTTCCTCTCTCTGGGTCAACCTCCACGGTCACCGTCATCCGCGCCTCGACGCCGCGCTGCGGCGGCAGATCGCCAAAATTTCCCACAGCACCTTCCTCGGCCTCACGCATGAGCCCGCCGTCGTTCTCGCGAAGGAACTCGCCGCCCTCTCGCCGCGTGGGCTGACCCGCACTTTTTACTCCGACAACGGCGCGACCGCCGTGGAAGTGGCGCTGAAAATGGCGTTCCAGTACTGGATCGAAACCACCGGGAAGGCGCGCCCGGAATTCCTCGCGCTGGGCGGGTCCTATCACGGCGACACGCTCGGCGCCGTGTCCGTCGGCAGCATCGGCGCCTTCCATTCGAAGTTCGGTCCGCTGCTGGCGAAGAACCAGTTCGCCATGGCGCCCGCGTGCTTCCGCTGTCCGTTCAATCGCACGGGCCTGCGCCATCGCTCGCGCGCGGGGGAGACCGTGACGGGCGTGCCGAAACCCGGGGACGCGCGCGCGGAAACGGGCTGCCGGTGGGAGTGCCTCGCCAGCGCCAAAAAGATTTTGAAAGAGCGAAAAGGAAAGGTGGCCGCGGCCATCGTCGAGCCGGTAATGCAGGGCGCGACGGGGATGAACGCAATGCCGCCGGGTTACGTTGCCGGCCTCGCGAAGATCTGCCGCGACGCGGACGTCCTGCTGATCGCGGACGAAGTGGCGACGGGTTTCGCGCGCACCGGCACGCTCTTCGCCTGCGAACAGGAAGACGTCCGCCCCGATTTCCTCTGCCTCGCCAAGGCGCTGACCGGGGGAACCACGCCGCTCGCCGCCACCCTGACCAGCGAGAAAATCTTCCGCGCCTTCCGCGCGCCCATCCAGGAAGGCCGCACGTTCTTCCACGGCC
>JBBRXR010000462.1:0-1929 GCA_038238485.1 Elusimicrobiota bacterium
CGGCGCCGCGTCCCGCGCCATGATGGCGCGGCTAAGAAATTCCACGCAACACACCATCGAGCCCGACGTTCGCGACGCCATGGCCGTCGTGGCCGCCAACGCCCGCAGCGCCGCCGTCGCGCTTCACCGCTTTCACGAGGACGCGGGCATGGTTCATCAGGCGCCGCATCCCGACCAGTTCGGCGTTCCGGTGAACGGTGAATCCCGCGTGTACGACCTCGACGACGCGGTTTGGATTGGACGGCTCACGCGCGATGAATACATCTTCCTTCGCATCAACGATTTTCTGCAGACGTACTTCAGCTACCACCGCCTGGCCAACCGCGCGAACGCGTTCGGTCCCGCGAACGTTTTCTACGACGATGTCCTCCCCGCCTTCGGCGCGGAGAACCCGATCCGGGCGCTGATCCAGAGCTATTTCTCCCCGGAAGAAACCGCCGCCATCGGCGCTCAACGCCTTTGGTCCATCTTCCGCCCGCGCGCGTCCGCCCAGATGCCGTACTCGCGCTTCTGGGCGGCGTTCGGTGACGCGCCGACACCGTTCGGCGCGCTCGATCCGGAGATCTGGGGAGTCGCCGAGCAGCTGGGCGGCGCCACCTACGACCGATTTCTCGAGCAGCGTGTGCTCGCGCCGCTCGTATCGGCCGGCCTCCCGGCCGACGCGCTCCGCCCCCATCTCAATGCTCTTCACGAACGCGCCCTTCGACAAGGGTCTCTCAGCGCCCGCGACGTGGGGCGCGAGTTGCGTGGCACCCAGCTCCGCCGCGGCTGGGCGGATCAGATCGCGCGCGCGGTTTCCTCGTACGCGGAGCTCCCCGCGCGAGCGGAACCCCCGCTGCTGGTCCTGCCGTTCACGCAGTGGCTGGTGGGCTACGCCTACCGCCTCGCCAGTCCCTTTTCCGTCTACCTCGCCCGCGACTCGCGGCTCCCGACCGTGCGCGCCTCCTTCCGCCGCCTGAGAGAACTCGCGGCCTCGGCTTTCCTCACATTTCAGTTCGAGCTCACGCGCTGGGGACGGCGGGTGTCCGTGAACAAAGCGATCGGCATTGATCGCGCCTGGGATACCTGGCGCCGTACGTCCAGCTCCACGAAGCCGCACCTGGAAGCCCGTCGCACACTGGCCGAGCGCCTCCGGAATCTTCCGATGACGGCCGATGCGACGCGCATCAAGGTCAGCGTTCTCCAGGAATTGATGGCGCTCTATTCCGAAAGCGAGCCTTACGAGATCGCGGAATACGCCGACATCGCGCACGGCATCGTCCCGCTCATCCCCTTCGATGCAATGGGCGACATCGGGCGGACCGAGCTCATCGAAGACGCGATCCCACTTCTTCAGGACGAGGATTTCTGGGTGCGTAATCGCGCGCTCGCGCTCATCGCCCAGTTTTTGGGCGATCACCCTTCTCAGGCCAACGTTCGACTGGCATTTCCGGCGGTCGCGGCACTCCTCGTCGACAAGGACCACGGCACCGCGCTTCGCGCCGCAGGGCTCGTCGAATCGCTTCTGCCGCGCGTTCCGTCCGCCGAGTTCGCGGTCGACGTGCTCAAGACCCACCGGACGGGTCTGGCGACGCGCCGGGGAATTCCCGACCCCAGCGGCGAGGCCCGCCGCGTTTTCACTTTGCTCACCGACCTGGCCGACCGCGGTGATATCACCGGCCTCGTTCGCGCCGGATGGATGTCGAAGAGCCGCGACGCCGCGGCGCGCCTGCTCGGCCGCCTCTGGTTCCGTTCGCTCGTCATTCCAGGCATCGAACTTCCGGCGCTTCCAGGTCTCGTCTACATTTATTTCGGGTTGATCTCTCTCGCGGCGCCCGCGCTGGCCCCCTGGGCCGCGCCGATCCTGGCGGGCGCGATGTTTGTTGTGATGCACGGAGCACCGGGCGACGCCCAGACCTGGAAGGCCTTCGCCGCGCGCGCCACGGCGTC
>JBBRXR010000463.1:0-1929 GCA_038238485.1 Elusimicrobiota bacterium
AACATGGACCTGCGTGTGAAAATCGCCGATCAACCCGTGGAGGACCTGTGGTCTTACGCCAGCGCCAAACCGACCGGGGTCCATGGCCGACTCTCGGCCTCGGGCGAGCTGAAAGGAGAGCCTGGTCTGCCCACGATCAACGCGACTTACGAATTTTCCGGCGCCGTTGGCCGACTCAATCTTCCGTCGGCGTCGGGCTCTCTGGCGATGGCGAACCGCGAGATCAACAGCACCACAACGTTCGCGGGAGGCCAGCTCCTGATTTCCGGCGTGGGCGTCGATGGTCTGGGTCCCGTGTGGTCCGTGACTGCGCGAGACGTGTCGCTCGCGTCGTTCGGGGATGCCAATGGCTGGACGAACGTCGACGGAAAAATTGGTGCGCGCTTCCTTGTTCGCGGATCGCCCGCCGTGATCACCGGCCGCGTCGACGCCAGTCCGGCGCGGTGGGGACGGCTGCGCTTTGCCGGAACCCACGCCGCTACCGTCCGCTACACGCATGACGAGCTCATCGTTCGCGCCGACGACGGCTCCATTTCCGCCACCGCCTTCCGTGACGGATCCCAAGTCCATCTTCAAACGCTCAATGTCGCGCTCGCGGGCGCCGGAAATCTATCCGCCAGCGGCGAGATTAACCTCCAGTCCCGGGTGATCGATCTCGACACCGAATTCGATTCGTTATCGCCCGACGTCTGGCCACCGCTCGTTGAGCGCTATCCGGATATCAGCGGCGCGCTCTCCGCGCGCGGCGAAATTGGCGGCACCATCGAATCTCCTGTGGCGGGATTCGA
The DNA here is from genome assembly GCA_038238485.1 of Elusimicrobiota bacterium. GTDB lineage: Bacteria > Elusimicrobiota > Elusimicrobia > F11 > F11 > JBBRXR01. The sequence goes on from JBBRXR010000463.1 coordinate 789, forward strand.
ACTGACCTGGAGCGGGCTTCAGTTTAAAAAGAATGGCACGGGTTACGACGGTGCCGGCCGACTCAATATCACGAACGAAGCGGTCGCGCTGCGCGACGCCGCCTGGGCAGGCGGCTACGTCGGCGATGCCACCTGGTACCGCGAGACGAGAAAGTGGGACGCCAACCTTCGCCTTCATGAAGCGCCGCCGCGCTTCCTATGGGATGTCGCGCGCGCCTCGGGGAGTGTCACGGGCGGCCTCAGCGGCCATATCGATGCGCACGGCAACGGCGGCGTCGTTCTCAATTCCTCTTTCACCTGGGACCTCGGCGCGATCAACAGCTTCTCGTTCGACCGCATGGGCGGGGACCTCATCTGGAATGGCGACCATATTGAAGTACGGAACGCGTCCATCGTGAAAGGGGCGCAGGCCATGCGTGGGCAGGGGGACGCGGACCGCATGGGGAGCGGCTGGTCGTTCGACACCGTGGCGCAGCTTCAGCACTGGGGAGCGCCTCCGCTCACCTTCGACGGGGAAATCCAGGCCACCGGAAAATTCAACGCGGATGCGCAAACCTTCGACGCGGCGCTCTCCGCGCCGGTCTTCTGGGTGGCGGATCGCTCGATCGAAGACCTCCGCGCCCAGCTGCGTGGGTCGAAAAACCGATGGACACTTGTGGGCGACGCCGATCACCACGCTCTCTTCGACATTTCACTTGAGCGGCCCACGGGAAAGCTCGGCGGTACGCTCACGGCGCGCGACCTGCGGCTCGGCGACATGTTTCCGGCGGGGAAGAATGCCGACAGCGATGACGGCATGGCGGCGCCGACGGGCATTTATGATATCGAAGCGACGCTCTCCGGAACGCTGGCCGAGCCGTCCGCGCGCGTGCGCGCCGCGCTCAAAGACGCCGTCTGGCATCAGGAAGCTTTTGCGGCCGAGTCGCTGCTCGACATCAACCGGTCCACGGTTTCGATTGTCCGTGCGAAAGCGTCGCTCAAAGCGGGAGGGGAGATTATTGCGCACGGTTCGGTGGGAATTGGCAAGAACGCGCCCATCGTGATCGAAGGGTCGGGCACCGAGGTGGACCTGCAGGCGATTTTCAACGTGATGCGGTGGCCGGTGAAGTGGAGCGGCAACGCCGACACGTCGTTCACCATC
>JBBRXR010000464.1:0-1913 GCA_038238485.1 Elusimicrobiota bacterium
GTTGGCTTTCTCAGGTTGTTCCAGGTTCACCTTCAGCAGGTCACCGAAGGAAATAATTTTCCTGAGTGGCATCTGGAGATCGTGCGAGACGATGTGGGCGAACTCGTCGAGTTCCTTGTTGGAGCGCGCCGCCTCCATCGCGGTGAAGGCGAGTTTTTCCTCCGCGCGTTTTTGGTCGGTCGTGTCAAAAATGGCCACGAGAATGAGGTGCTCCCCTCCTTCGAGGGAAAGGATTCGCGAGGCATTGATCACCATGAACCGGCGGCCGATGAACGGGAATTCGAACTCGACGGGAAAATCCATGAGCGGTCCGTTGGACGGAATGACCTCCTCCAGGCGCCGGCGCAACGTCGGGTTGTTCCATTGACCGCCCCCGAGTTCATAAAAGTGGCGTTTCTCCGTTTCTTCCGGCGTGACCTTGAACATCCGGTAAAACGACGCGCTGGCCTTCCTCACGCGGAGCCTGCCATCCAGGACCACGAGGGGCTCACGAACCGTGTCGAGGATATTTTCGGCGGCGTCGCGCTCCTTGGTGATTGCGGCCTCCTTGCGTTTCATCGCTTCAATGTCGATCAGCGTGATAACCGCGCCGTCGATTTTGCCGCCGGTCGTCCTGTACGGGTGGATTCGCACCGAATACCACAGTTTCTCTCCGCTCGTGATGCGCTGTTCCTTGATGGAGACGCTTCCGATCGAATCGCGAACCAGGGCCTCCAGATTGCTCACATCGATGGGCAGATTGATATCTCGAAGCGGCCGTCCCACGTCGCCGGGCAGGAGGTGGAGAAGCTGTCCGGCCTGCGGTGTGAACCGGCGAATGGTGAGATCCGAGCCGACCATCACGATGGGAAGATTGACGCTGTCGACAAGATTGTTGAGATCGCCGAGAAGCTTAATCGTCTCCATGTTGGAATGGCGAAGTTCGTCGTTGACCGTGATGAGTTCTTCATTCGTGGACTGAAGTTCTTCCTTCGCCGTCTGCATTTCCTCGTTGATGCTCTGAAATTCTTCGTTGCTCGAGAGGACTTCCTCGTTGGCCGTCTGAAGTTCCTCGAAGGCCGACTCCTTCTCCTCGATGACCGACTCCAGGAATTCTTGCGCGGAGGCCAGTTCCCGCCGCCAGCGTCCCTCGCTGATTTTCTGGTTTTTGGTTTTGAGGGCGTTCTTCTTTCCGTCGACCTTCACCGGATTTTTTTTCGCGCCGCGCACCTTGATATCGCGGAACATGACGCCCCAGCACTTTTGCAACGAAAGCGGGATCTGAATGGGCAGAACTTCCAGGCAAATTTCTTTCACCTGGCCATCGTACTTGAGACGAATGCCCGTTTTCCGGAAGTGAGCGCCGCTGCGTTTCGCTTCCTTCAACGCGAAGTTCACTTCGGATTTGAGGCCTTCGCGCACCAACCTGAAGAGTTTGAACGTGGCCTCACCGGGCGGATGTAGCAGGTACGGGCTGGTATCGCCACGGAACTGGAGGATGTCCAAATCGTCATTGACCACGACGCCGACCGGGGCATAACGATCAAGAAGGGCCCGGTCGACCTCCGTTTGAACATGGATCCGTTGCGAGGGGCGGGCGGCCGCGCCATTGGGTTTGGACGCGACGACGGGAGCGGAATTCTTCACATCCGTCCTCTCAGAAAAATCAAACGTCAGCGGCGCGCGGACGCCTGGGTTCTTCGAGAAAATCCGATGGGCCGGATCGACGACCTGGAAAAGGTCCGTCATCGACCCGACGGTCTCCGCGGAACCGAGGAGGAGCCGGCCATGGGGATTGAGGGCAAAATGAAAGGTCGGGATGACCCGCTTCTGAAGAAAGGGGTTGAGGTAAATCAGCACGTTCCGGCAGCTGATCAGGTCCACCTTGGAGCTGAAGAAGCGGAAGAAGCGGCGGGCGGGCACGTACTCGGCCA
>JBBRXR010000465.1:0-1912 GCA_038238485.1 Elusimicrobiota bacterium
GCCGCCTGCCGCGCGCCGTTGCTTCCAGTCATTCGGCCTTCCCGTTCCTCAGACGCGAGGAAACCAACTTCATCTCGCAGATCAGCCGCGGTGATCTCCGGTGTGAGGGAACTCTTCGAAGGAGAAGCGGCGGACGTTTCCGCCGGCGTCATCGCGGGTGCATTTGGTGGCGCAGAAGTTTGGACGCGGGGCGATTGGGCGAGCGCCTGAAGCGCCGCGTCATCATTCCAATTCGCCAGGAAAAGTTGCGACTTCCCGTCGGCCGTTCGCCCGGCCGTCCAGCAAAGCTGTTTCCCATCGGGTGAAAAAACCGGGAGGCCATCGAAGCCGTCGGTGAACGTCACCCGCACCGGCTCGTGCTCACCCGCGGCATCGACCAGGTAGAGCTCGAAGTTGGAAAACCCGAGCTTGTTCGAAGTGAAGATGACGTACTTGCCTGAAGGGTGAAACATCGGCGCCCACGACATCGCCTTGAAATCCGTCAGCCGGCGCTCGTCCGTGCCGTCCAGTTTCATGGTGTAGACGTCCGCGATCGCGCCGCTCTTATCGAACCGCCGCCAAATGATGCGTTGGCCATCGGGCGAGAAGAAGGGCCCGCCGTCATAGCCAGGCGTGGAAGTGAGACGGCGCTGGTTCGAGCCGTCCGCGTCCATGAGGTAGATGTCGCCGAAATACGCGGGATCGGTTTCATAGCGCTTGCGATCTTCCGCGGAAAGTTTTTCGAGCGGATATGCGGCGCGGAGCGAACAGAAGACGATCTTGCTTCCGTCCGGCGAGTAACTCGCCTCCGCGTCGTACCCGTTCGCCTTCGTTAGCTGGCGCAGATTCGAGCCATCGCGATGCGCCGCGAAAATATCCATCGCCTCGTCGTAGTCCCAGGAATAGCGGCGCTCTTTTCCCGAAGCGCGAAAATCCAGTTCCGTTTTTTGTTTCTCGCGCGCTTTTGCATCCAGGTGGGTCGAAGCGAAAAGGACTTCATCGGCGCCCGGCCGGAAAAAACCGCAGGTCGTTTTTCCTGTTCCCGGCGAGACGCGGTGGATGTCACCCGACGTGAGATCCAACGTGTAAATCTGGTAAAACGGATTGTCGCCTTCGCGTTCGCTTTGAAAGATGAGCGCCTTTCCATCCGGCGAGAAATATCCTTCTCCGCTGCGCTTCCCCTCGAAGATCAGTTGCCTCGTGTTCTTGAGGAATCGCGCTTCATCCTTGTTCTCCTCCGCGCCTGCATTGAGAAAGCTTCCAAAAAGGACTACAGCGAAAATTCTTACGAGATTGAGCGTCATGCGATGATTTCCGGCCGGGCGCTTCCGAAGCCGCGCCTTCCGGCCTAAGCATGTAGCGCTTGAGGCCTGGCTCCGAAATGATCAAGATCATTTCGAAGACATGACGGATTCCAGCGAACCCCAGCCCCCTGCGTCAGCGCCGAAAGTGGGGCGTCCCATCTTCGGCGATTACCAGGTCGAAGGCGAGCTGGGGCGGGGCGGGATGGGAGTTGTTTTTCGCGCGCGGCAGAAAGGATTGAACCGGCTGGTCGCGCTCAAGATGCTCACCGGCCGTTATGGGCCGGACGAGCTGACGCGGTTCAAGGCGGAAGCAGAAACCGCGGCGAGCCTGCATCACACGAACATCGTCCAGATTTATGAAGTAGGTGAGGACGAGGGCGCGCCGTTTTTCTCGATGGAATATATCGAGAGCGGTTCGCTGGCCGATCGGCTCCGCGCCCGCGTGATGCCGGCACGGGAAGGCGCGCAGGTGTTGATCAGCGTGGCGCGCGCGCTGCACTTCGCGCATCAGAACGGCGTGATCCATCGCGACATGAAACCGGCGAATGTGCTCCTGGATCCAGAGGGCGTGCCGAAGGTGACCGATTTCGGGATTGCCAAGCGCCTGAGCGGAGAGAGCTCTCTCACCC
>JBBRXR010000466.1:0-1907 GCA_038238485.1 Elusimicrobiota bacterium
CATCGCTGGCCTTCCGCAGCGCGAGGACTTTGCTTCCATGGCCCGGCAACCGGGCCCGTCGCAGGCGGCCTGATGTCGAAGGTGCTCCTCATTGGCCTGTCGGCGAAGGACGACAAGCGCGTCGCTTCCTACTTTCATTCAGTCGAGGTGAACACCGTGTCCGTTTCGTCGATCGAAAGCGCGATCGAGAAAATTCCGGGCGATCCGCCCACGGCCATTGTCGTCGAACGTCCCGCCAACCCCGAAGAGATTTATGGTTTGCGCGACGTGCTCCGTCAGAGCGCGCCCGCCACGCCGTTTCTGGTCATCCTTCCCGACGCCCGCGTCGATCTTGCCCTGCCCGCGCTTCGCGCCGGCGCGTACGACTGTCTCTCGCGCCCGCTGGATCGCAACCAGGTGCTGGCCGCCGCCAAGCGCGCCGCCCGGACCAACGGCCGCACCCTCTTCGTCCCGAAGATCAAGCCGCGTCAGCGGCGCACGGGCCTCGTGGCGTCGTGTCTCATCAGTTTTTTTGTTACCGCCGTTTTTCTCGGCGTCGCCAGCCGCGCCAAACCCGCGCCCGAGCTTGATCTCGCTTCGGCCACGCTCTCAGGTGTGCAGTGGACCGGCAAACAGCTCTGGGTGGGAAACTGGTTCGATTCTACCGTCACGCTTTATGAAGTTGGCCGCTCGGTGTTCGGGATGTCGCACAAGCTTCTCGCGCGCGAGGTGGTGAAGTTACAGGACACGCAACCCATTCTCGTCTGCGAAACGCCGAAGGGCTTCGTCACCGTCGGTTTTGATCTTTTGTTCCGGACGCATCGCCGCACGGAAGGTCTGCCGACCGCGACCGTGGAGAAGGCGCCCGCGTCCAACCCCACTGGCCTCGCTTGGTACAAGAAATCGCTCTGGTCGTGCGACAGCGCGACCGGACTTCTCTATCGCCACGACGCGGACCTGAAAGTGGTGGAGAGCCTCAGGTCGATCGTGCCCGAACCGTCGGGTCTGGCGGCGGGGGGAAGCCTCTGGGTGATCGGCGGAAAGCCCCTCAAGGTGGCCCGTCTCGATCGCAGCGGAAGAGGGTACGTGTGGTCGGGCCCGTGGCCGGCCGACGAACTTCTGCCGGAAGGGATGGAGCCGACGGGTCTGGCCGTGGGCTACAAACGCCTCTGGGCCGTGGCCGGAGGTGATCCGCGCATGATGTCCGTGCCGCTCAAAAATTTCAGCGGAATCCCCGAGGCCTGGAAGCATCACCTGGTGACGCCGTGACCGATGACGATCGCCGCAAAGCGTCGCGCTTCGCGACCAGCATTCCCGTCGGACTGCGCTTCCCTCAGGGCGACGCGGAGGAAGGCTGGGGCCGCATTCTCAATTTGAGTCCCGAAGGATTAATGCTCGAGACGCGTTTTCCGATGAAGGTCTCCGGCGTGGTGTACGCGACGTTCACGCTCCGCGACGGCGTCGTGTTTCAGAACCTGCGCGCGCGGGTCATCCGCTCGACCTTCGATGACGGCTACTATGAAGCGGGGATCGCCTTCGATGACCTCGTCGACCAGGAAACCCTTCGCGACGTCATTTCGGCACTGGCGCACGAGGGCGGTTTCACCCTCGTCTGATGACCAAAATCACCTTTCCTCTTCGGGCGAATCCGGTAAAAACTGTTATATAAGGAACGCCCATGGCCGAACTGCCGCCCAAAGAAAACGCACCTGCTTCACCGGCTCCCACGCCCGCGCCCGCTTCGGCGGCCGCGGCGGCGTTCGCCCCGTCTTCCAAGCCTGTTTCATACGGCTCGCCCGTTCCGCCGGCGCGCCCGCGCTTCATCGGCCAGAAGATCATCAAGGCCCGCTTTCAGTTCCGCTTTGCTTTCACGATCCTGACGTTTCTCGCCCTGTCCGCGGCCATCGTCTGGCTGCAAGGCCGCTTGG
>JBBRXR010000467.1:0-1901 GCA_038238485.1 Elusimicrobiota bacterium
GTCGCAGGCCGCGGAAAAGGGCGACGCGTACGCGATCTCCGTTTGGAACGAGGTCGGTCGGGCGCTCGGCATTGCCATCGGCGACCTGGTCTATCTCCTCAATCCCCAAATGATCTGCTTCACGGGCGGTATTTCCCAGGCGAAGGAGCTGTTCCTCAAGCCCCTGCGCGAGACGCTCGCGGAGCGCACCTTCAAGACGCCGGTGAACGCGGTGCGCCTGAAGGTCGCCGGCCAGGCGGCCAACATCGGTGTTATCGGCGCTTCCCTCCTTTAAGGCGCGCCGCGGATTCTCCGCGGCCCTCCTGCTCGCCGCGGCTTTCCTGTCCGCCGCGGCGGCGCGCGCCGTCGAGCCGAAGCCCGCGCCCGGCGACGTCGGGCTGTCGTCTCCGACGACGGTGGTCACCTCCACCGTGGCCGCCCCCTACGTCGATCCCAACATCGAAGTCTCCACGATCACGGGTGATTCGATTGAATTCAACGATGCCACGGGCATGGCCTTCGTCGAGGGGAACGCGCTCATCGTGTCCTCCACGGCCACGATGAAGGCGGACAAGATGTCCCTCGACTCGAACGCCAAGACCGGTCACGCCGAAGGAAACGTGGAGATCATCCACACCTCAGGCACGATCAGCGGCCGTTCGGCCGACTACAACTGGGAAACCTCCCGCGGCCGGATTTATGGCGCGCGGGGCGTCAGCCCGCCGTGGCGTTTCTGGGCGGACGAGATGGAAGAGCAGTCGCGCAACGTTTACCAGATGAAGCACGGATCGCTCACGAGCTGCGACCTCGATCCGCCGCATTACACGATCTATGCCTCCAGCGCGAATGTGCGCGTCGGCGACCGCGCCCGAATGAAGAACGCCCGTTTGCGCATCGACGAAACGCCCTGCTTTTATTTCCCTTATTACACGCGCTCGCTCAAGCCGAAGAAATATTCCATCCGCGTCGAGCCCGGAAACTCGAGCCGCGACGGCTTTACCAACCGCACGACGGTGGGCTACCCGTTTACCGCCAACACGTACACGAAATTTCGATGGGACTATCTCGAGCGCACGGGCAACGGCGCGGGCATCGAGCACCGCTACTTCAACCCGAACATCAAGGGCGACATCGATGCCTATTACATCCGCGACACGAACCCGGATGAGGCGCCCGAGTCAAAGCGCTATTCCATTCTCTGGAATCACTACCAGCGTCTGACGCCTCGGCTGACCGCCAATGCGAAGCTCGACGTGAAGAGCGACCAGATTTTCGGCAACCAGTTCTCGAGCGTGGGCAACGACGTACGCATCGAAAACCAGGCGCGCGGCGTGATTTCGGAGGGAGGCCTCAACTATCAGTTTCCGCGCGCGGCCCTTCAGGTCCAGGTCGACCGGCAGGACAAATTCGACTCGACCGTCTCGTCGCAGAATTTCATCAGCAAGCTCACGCTTCCGTCGATCACCTACAACACGATCCCGATCAACTTCAAGCATGTTCCGTTCTACACAAGCTTTTCGGCCAATTACACGAACGAGACGCTCGAAAGGACCTCGCCGCTGCAGACGCTCCGATACCAGCGCTCGGCCGGATCCGGCGTGCAGATCAAGCGCGACGTGCGCATGAGCCGCACGCTCACGTTCACGCCGAACGCGAGCTACAACGAGATATGGCAGGACCGAGACCTCTCGACGGGCGACGCGACGAAGGATATTTATGTCGGCCGCTACACCGTGGGCACCGATGTGCGCAAGCGCATCGGGCGCTCCATCGACACCACCTTCAACTACCTTTACGGAGAGCGGCTCGAGCGCAATCGCACCACGCTCGACACGGTGGCCGACGACCGCGGCGTGGAAACGCACCGGCTTGCGACGGCGCTGGTCAGCCGCATCGGCCGCAACACGCGACTGAGCTTTTCA
>JBBRXR010000468.1:0-1900 GCA_038238485.1 Elusimicrobiota bacterium
AGATCGTCTCTCCCTCGCGCGGGTCGAGAATCCGAACCATCAAGTTCACCACGCTCCGGGGCGTGTAGAATTCACCGGCTTTCTTGTTGGTGGCGTCGGCAAATTTCTTGATTAGGTATTCGTAGGACTGGCCTAGAACGTCGGCCTGCGCGGCCTGATTGCCAAGATTGATCCGGGAGAAATGTTCGATGAGATCGCGCAGAAGCGAATCCGGCAGCCGGTCCTTGTTGGTCCAAGAGGCATCGCCGAAGATTCCGTAAAGCGTTTCTGGGTTTGCCTTCTCGATTCCACGCATCGCCTTTTGCAGAGCTTTTCCAACATTGCTCGCCATCGTCCGCACGTCGTTCCAGTGGCAGTCTTCTGGAATCTGAAATCGATAGTTCTGTGGAAACTTGGAGTATTCCTCGTCTCCGCCAGACTCCTTAAGGGCAGCCTGATATTCCTCGTCATAGACATCAGAGATTCGCTTGAAGAAAAGGAGCGGGAAAACATACGTCTTGAAGTCGGCCGCATCGACTGGGCCACGAAGGATATTCGCAGCCTCCCAGAGGTGGGATTCTAGTTGGGTCTGGGTCACAGCGGGGACCAGTGGCAGAGCGTTTTTTTTCACTTCGTCCTAACCGAGGGGCGCGACAAGCTCAAAAGCCACGTTCGGTAAGGCAAGAACGCACCAATACGAGGCTCTGGGCCGCCAATCTTGCCTTATCGTCGATCTGCTAACAATCCATCCCGACCATAACAGGCCTGAAGTTCATCCCTAATAACCCCATGAAACGAGTCACCCTCATCACCGGCGGTGCGTAGGGGGGAACGACCCGCCCCCTCATCCGTTGTGAAGGGCATGTCCCAATTCCTAGCTCTCCTTGGCGTCCTCCTCGGTTACACCGCCCTTAAGATATCCCAGCTCTGGCCCGGCCATGCCGTCTTCGCGGTCGCGGCGTCGGTGCCGCTCTTCCTCTTGATGTGGGGCCCGTCCTTCCTTCACCGAAACCATGCCGGCGTGTTCGAAAAACCGTGGTTCCGCGTCGGGGCCTGGGCGGGCTCGCTTCTGATGGCGGTGTGGGCCACGTTCGTGATCGTGTCGATTCCGCTCGACCTCGTGAGCGCGGGCGTGGCGCTCGTGCGGCCGCCGCGGCCGGAAACGGTGCGCGCCATTCGCCTCGCGTTGCTGACGGCGTCGACGGCGCTGGTCGCGGTGGGGTTCCTGCAGGTGGTGCGCGGTCCGCGGCTGCGGCGCGTGACGGTGACGCTGCCGAATTTACCCGCGGCCCTGCGCGGGCTCACCATCGCGCAGTTCTCGGACCTGCACGTCGGGCCGACGCTGCGGGAAGGCTACGTCGCGGGCGTCGTCGAGAAAATCAACCGCGCGCGTCCCGACCTCGTGATGTTCACGGGGGACCTGGCCGACGCGCCGGTGGCGTCCATCGCCGCGCACCTGGAACCGCTGCGGAAGCTGAACGCCGCGCACGGCGCGTTTTTTGTGGTGGGGAATCACGAATACTACTGGGGGGTCGACGAGATCGTGGCGAAGGCGCGCGAGCTGGGGATGACGCCGCTCATGAACGAGAGCATTCGCCTGGCCATCGGCGGCGCGGACGTGATGGTCTCGGGCGTCACCGACCCGCAGGGACAAGAGATGGACGGCCACGCGCCCGACCTGCCGCGCGCCGCCGCCACGCCGTCAAAACCGGACCTGAAGATCCTGCTGGCCCACCGTCCCGGTATTTATCCGGAGGCCGAGCCGCTCGGCTTCGACCTCCAGCTCTCCGGCCACACGCACGCCGGCCAGTTCTTTCCGTTCAGCCTGCTGATTCGCTTCTTCCACAAATTTTACCGCGGCCTCTACCGCCACGGGAACCTGCAGGTCTACGTGAACCCCGGCACCGGCTACTGGGGCCCG
>JBBRXR010000469.1:0-1900 GCA_038238485.1 Elusimicrobiota bacterium
GGGTTGAGTTTGAGCGCCAGCTTGAGCTCGGCCTCGGCCACGTCGGTATGGCCCAGGTAGAAATTGAGGTTGCCCACCGACAGGTGCGAATCCGGACTGTTCGGAAGCAGCTGCGAGAGCCGCGTGGCGCTGACAAGCGCCCCTTCCAGGTTCTTGGCCCGGAGTTGGGCCTCCATTTTCGTCACGAGGTCGGGCACCTCGAGGATCGGGTCTTTCTTGCCCGACGCCTGCGCGGCCTCGGCGATGTTCCCCCACCCTTTCGAGAAATTGGGATCTATGGTCACCGCGCGCTTGTAGGCGTCGAACGCCTCGCCATGGCGGCCGAGCTTCGTGTAGGAATAGCCCAGGTTGTTCCAGAAGTCCTTATCGTCAGGAAACGTCTGCGTGGCGCGCTCGAGCACGTCCGCGGCCTCCGCGAAGCGCTGGCTCGACAGGTGAAGCGTGGCGAGAGACGCGTAGGCTTCCTTCAGGATCGGGTTGATGAAGAGCGACAGTTCGAGCACGCCGACCGCGGCGTCGCGCTGGCCGGCCTGAGCCATGCTGACGGCGCGGTTGAAATAGATTTCGTCGTAGCCCGGGTTGGCGCGCACCGAGCTGTCGTAGGCCGCGAGCGCACGGTCGTTCTCCCGTTTCGCCTCCTCGGGCAGTCCGCGATCCGAGAGGTCCTTCGCCCAGCGCGCGCGACTGTTGCCGAGCTCGTAGTTGTTGTTCACGTCACCCGGAAACCAGTGGGTGGCCGCGTCGAGCGACTTGATCGAGCCGTTCACGTCGTTCATCTTCGCCTGCTTGAAGCCCTGGAAGTACAGCATCTCTTCTTTCCACCGCAGGAAGTAATAACCCGCGCCGAACGCGCTGGCGGCGATGAAGAGCGCGAGCAGCGGCCGGCCGACGGCGTTGCTCACGGGGCGCACCCAAACCCGGGCGGGGATCTCCTCGTTGAAGAGCGCGCCGACGTTCCACCAGAAAAGGAACGCGGGGACCGCGAAGAAAATGGAGACGTTGCCGAAAAAGTTGTCGGCCACCATGCCGGCGATCCCGCCCAGCAGCGCCGCGGTGGCCGCGCGCGCCGCGCCGCTCGCGCGTCGCGTGGCGATCCAACCGCCCACCATCATCGCCACGAAAGCCCACAGGATGAATCCGGTGCCGAGCATGCCGGTCTGCGACCAGAACTCGAGCAGGATGTTATGCGCGTTGTTCGCGTGCGTGCGCCACTGCGCGAGGCTCGGGACGAGAAGGTATTTCCCCTGAAAGAACGGGAAGAAAAGTTCGAAGGCGCCCCAGCCGCGGCCCAGCAGGAAGAATCCGCCGCGCGACATGTCCCACGCCGACGACCAAATGAGCAGGCGCTGGTGCCACGGCCCGTAGGACGCGCCCGATTTCATCGCGGCGAAAATTTCCGTGAAACGCGCGAGCGGCGACTGCGCGCGCATGACCGGCGTGGCCGGAAAAAGAAGGATCAGCCCGATGAACACGGCGAGCGCGACGGCGATCGGTTTCGAGAGCTTCACGTCGCCGAACCGGTAATACGCCGCGCCGGTGACGATGAGGGCCACGACGAGGCCGACGTAGGTCGAGCGCGTCAACGTGCTCAGCACGCCGAGGCCGCTGACCAGCGCCACCAGCGCGTATCCCCAGCGGTCGCCCTTCTTCGCGCGCAGGCCGAACGTCGCCGCGACCGGGCAGACCATCATGAGGTACGACGAGAGAAAGTTGGGATTGCCGAACGTCGAGACGGGGCGGCCGCCGTAAGGCTGGACCGGGCTCGTCCAGATGATGTCGCGTCCCCAGTACTGAAGGATGCCGTAGGCGCCCGCCAGAACGGACACCGCGAAAATCAAATGGAAGTAAGAGAGCGCGTCACCGCGGCGCGTGCGCACCACCGCGTAAATGCCGGCGAGCA
>JBBRXR010000470.1:0-1899 GCA_038238485.1 Elusimicrobiota bacterium
GTTTTCAGTAGCGCTCCCTGACGGTCGCGGCTCGTGGTAAACAACACCTTGTGGGACAGACGTTGAGACGCGGGAACCCTCCGACCGATGACCGACAACTTCGCGGTGCGCTGGTGGCGTTCGTTCGTCCTCGATCCGTTGCGGAAAGCCGATGCGGAGGCCCGCGCGAATCCGGGTGGCGGCGGCAAGGCGCTCGCCGTTCTGGTGACGGTCGCGCTGATGCTGACGGTGCAACATTACTTCCTGGCCGGCACTCCGCTCCGCAAGACGCGCGACCTGCTCCGCGACATCGGACTGGAGAGTGTCGCAGGCTGGTTCGACGCGCCGCTGCGGTGGTCTCTCGAAGATGAACGGCTCTCGCTGACCTACTGGGCCTTCGGCTCGCTGATCACCTATCTCGTCATTCCCGGTCTCATCGTCCGCTTCGCGTTCCGGGAGAAATTGGCGGACTATGGCTTCAAGCTCCGCGGCGCCTTCACCGACGGCTGGATCTACCTCGTCTTCTTCGGCATCGTCGGCCCGCTCGTGCTGCTCGTGTCGCGCAATCGCGAGTTTCAGCAAACCTATCCGTTCTACCATCCCACGTTAAGTGAAACGCTCTGGCCCTATTTCTGGATGTGGGAGATGCTCTACGCGATTCAGTTCCTGTCGCTGGAGTTCTTCTTCCGCGGCTTCATGGTCCACGGCCTGCGCCGCCGCCTGGGCTCGTGCGCCATCCCGGTGATGATGGTGCCGTACTGCATGATCCACTTCCAGAAACCGCTCCCCGAGACGTTTGGAGCGATCATTGCCGGGTTGGTGCTCGGCTTCATGAGCCTACGCACGCGCTCCGTCATCCTGGGCGCCGTCATCCACGTCAGCGTCGCCCTGTCGATGGATTTCGCGTCGCTGTGGCGACAGGGATTTTTCGATTGAGATGATTCGTCGTTGGCCTTTCGTGCCTATTTGAGCCATTTCGCGGCGTCGCGGGCATAATAGGTCAGGATCATGTCGGCACCCGCGCGCTTGATGCCGGTCAGGATTTCCAGCGCGACCCGGCGTTCGTCGATCCAGCCTTTCTCCGCGGCGGCCTTGACCATCGCGAATTCGCCGCTGACGTTGTAAGCGGCCACCGGCACGTCGAAGCGTTCTTTCACGCGGCGAATAATGTCCAGGTACGCCAGCGCCGGCTTGACCATGAGGATGTCGGCGCCCTCGGCAAGGTCGAGCGCCGCCTCGCGCAGCGCCTCGGCGCCGTTGGCGGGGTCCATCTGGTAGCTGTTGCGGTCACCGAATTGCGGCGGCGACTCGGCCGCGTCGCGGAACGGGCCGTAAAACGCCGAGGCGTACTTCACCGCATAACTGAGGATCGGGACGTGCGTGAACCCGGCCGTGTCCAACGCGGCGCGGATAGCGCCGACCATGCCGTCGAGCATGCCGCTGGGTGCGACGACGTCGGCGCCGGCGCGCACATGGCTCACGCACTGGGCGGCGAGGTTCGGCAGCGTCGCGTCGTTGTCGAGGTCGAGCCGGCCGGTCTTTTCGGAAAGCACGCCGCAATGGCCGTGATCGGTGTACTCGCAGAAACATTCGTCGGTCATCAGCAGCGCGCGCTCGCGAAACTCGGCCCGTAACGCACGCAACGCCTGCTGAACGATGCCCTCTTCCTCCAGCGCGACGGCCCCGGTAGCGTCCTTGCGCGCCGGAATGCCGAAGAGGATAAACGCCCGGATGCCGAGGTCGAGAGCGCCGCCGACCTCTTCCAACAACCGATCGACGCTGAGCTGGAAATTGCCCGGCATCGAGGCGATTTCTTTCTTGATGCCGGCGCCGGGGCGGACGAAGAGCGGCAGGATGAAATCGTCGGGCGTCAGGGCCGTCTCGCGCACCAGGGAACGGACGAGCGGATGGTGCCGCAGA
>JBBRXR010000471.1:0-1898 GCA_038238485.1 Elusimicrobiota bacterium
CGACAACACCTCTTTCATGGTCACCGCCCAGGAGCCGATGCCCGACGGGCCCTACGATGGAAGGGCGCTCGATATTTCCAATGAAGGCGACGTCGTGCTGGTCCGGTCGCATCACGGAAACGTCGTGATTAAAACCGAGCCCTCCATGACGCCGGTGGAGGTCGACGCCGCGGATATCGATCCGTTTAACCGGTTCCTGATTTCCCGAAAGGACGGGGCCGTGACGGTGCGCGCGCTGAAACTCATGTCCGACTACACGGAGGCCCGGGTTGGATTTGCCATCAGCGAGATCACCATCGGGCGCAACGACGAGTTGGTTCTTCGGGGCGCCGACGGCCAGGGGATGGCCATCACCGAGCTCGGCACTCTCAAACCTTACCCCGGCAGGGCCGACGATGACCGCGGGAACTACGTCCTTCACGACGGACATCTGGCGGGCGCGGGTGGCCCCGTTTTGGAAGTGAAGGGCAACGGTGACTGGGAAGCCTATGTCCGTGAGGACGAAATCGGCCGATACGCGATCCGCAAGAATGTCGGCGGCGTCGCGGAGAACGTCAGCATTCGGATGCCGGCCACGACGGCGACGCACCAAGCCCACTTTGACGGGACCTTTTTCGTCTTCACCGCCTACAGCGGGGAAGAGGCGATCTACATCGATCCGACGGTGAGCGCGCTTCCGATCGTCGTGAATGCCACGGCGAACCGAACCTATCGGTCGCGTCCGCCCGATGAACACGCGGGGAGCCTCGCGTTGGTGGCGTCGCGGGTACCGAACCCCATCGGCAAGCCGGGAGAAACCGTCGACATTCCCGTCGCGGTCTCACTCGACGGTGTTGACGTCGGGCACGCCGACGCCATTGAGCCCCGGCGCATCACGCCGTGGGTTGTTGAGATCGGGCGCAACGACGGTTCCACCTATCTCGCCCGCCGGTCCGCGGGCGTCTCCGATCACGCGCTCGAAGAAGCCACCGATTCAGATGTCGGCGGCGAACAGCTGGCCGGGAGAAGTGGGAAGTTCATCATTCTCAAGAACACCCTGGGAAAACTGCGGATGATGAACACGGAGACGGGAGATGTGGTTTTGTCCGGAATGGACCGGCTTGAGTTCCTCGCGTCCGGGCGTGCCGTGGTGACGGAGAAAGGGAAATCCCAGCTGGAGGTGTTCCGGATCATCAACGATACCCTCGTCACGGCCCATTCGGAAAACTTTTTCTCGATGACCTCGGGCACCGACGTTTCGGTCATCTCCGAGGTGGTCGTCTCGCCGCTGGCCGACGTGATTGAAATTCGTCGGTCGCGGGGGGAGATCACCAGCGTCGCGATCCCGCTCACGGGCGCTGCGCGTGTTTTAAACCAGCCGCTCGGTGAACTTATCATCGATCACTCCGGCGCTTTCCTCATGTTTCCTTCCGACAACCGGACGCTGTCCCTGCTGGACGGCGAGTACCTCACCTGGAGTCCTGAAGACAAGATTGCCTCCGACCAGGACTACGTCTACTTTCAGGTCCAGGGGTACCTCCAGCGTATTTCGCGCGCGACGGGGCAATCGGAACTTCTCTCCCCTGGCTCTCCGGCGCCTCGATTCTGGCGGAAGTGGTCCCAGACGGAAGGGACGGTGTGGGACGAAGTGAAAAAAGAATATTTCACACGGGGCAAGGTCAACCTGGTGACCCGAAGCGGTGTGCCGAAGCGGATCATTGGGGATTTTCTGGTGGTGGGAAAAATAACCCGTGGAATTTACGACATGAACTCGTTCGAAGACATCGAGCTCGATGTCGATTTCGACAGCGACCCGATCAGGATCCGCTCGGTCGTCATCGCGCCACGCGCTCGCGCCAGAGACAGTCGCCTGATCGAAACCGCCTTGGCGAAACGGCTCGGCCGTCCGTTGAAACTGC
>JBBRXR010000472.1:0-1893 GCA_038238485.1 Elusimicrobiota bacterium
AGCACGAGCCGCGTCCGACCTGTCTCCACGTCGATGGCATTTCTGGCCGAGAACCCTTCGGTTCCGCGATAGACGAAGTCGGCGTTTTGCTCGCCGGTCGCCTTGGCGGCCATCTCAATCGAGCGACCGTTGCCGAGGTCGATCGTCGCCGCGGCACCCTTGTCGCTCTTGAGCTGGAGGCCGCCCGCGGCGCTAGTGATCCGGCCCGCGACGATGTCCATCGTGACCGCGTCGCTTCGCCCGACGCTCACACCGGCGGGAAGGTCGACCGTGGGCGCGTCCATGCGGACGCTGAAATTGCCCGTGGTCACAAAACCGCTCGTGTCCCGATCGCTACCGTTGGTGAGCGCATTGCCGTCGCCACGCGCGCCATCGACGGCTTCGACCAGCATGCCGTTCAGGAAAGCGACGCGGTGTCGGCCGGCGCCGTCGGGAATTGGCTCGGCGACGATCTCACGGTTCCGCCCTTCGGGCGTGATGTCGCGGACGACGCCGCCGTCGGAAGCGAAATCCACGGCGTAGGTCTGCCGACCCACTTCGCGCGTGCGAATGGTTGCGGCCGGCCCGCCCGGCATAACGCGCTGGCCGAGGTTGACCATCGTGAAGCCGAAAGCGGGGTCGACGAGAACCTCCGCGTGGTCGGAAACGATGTTCGGAATAACCTGGATGGCGTCACCGGCTTTTTCCGGCTCCATAAAAATAGCGTTCACCCGCGCAACCTGGCCCGCGACAGGCTCGATGCGCTGGCCGGTGAGTCGACCGTCCGCGTCGCGAATGTCCGACGCGCGCACGCCCGCCGTGCCGGTGGCGCGGGAATTCCCTTCGGACGGCGGAGGCCGCGCTCCGTCGCGGCGCGCGGCCGCGGGCGCCGGGGCCCTCTCCGGATCCTCGGCGGCGGTCTTTATTTTTTCGATCAGCGTGAAGGCGCCCGCGCCGATGCCCCGTCCGTTGGATGTCGAAAATCCCATGCGTTCAATGACCGGATCGCGACCGAACTTTTCCGGCGTGGTCGCGCCCGCCGCGGGATTCACCAGCGCGAGCGCGCGGTCAGCAGCGACCTTCTCAGGCGCCTTGAGCCAGAAAAGGACGTTTCCTCCGTCGACGTGGCCGCGGATTCCGATTTCCTTGCCGGCGGCGTCGGTCACCACGTTGCCGTCGCGTTTGAGCTTCGACTGATCGATTCCGAAAACGCTGAGCGTGCCCCCCGTGAGCAAAACGGGCACCGCGTGGGCCGGGTCGACATTTTCCGGTCGCTGGTCGGCGGGCAGTCCGTCGTGTCGGCGGTTGGACTGGTTGATCTCCGCGCCCGGCACCATTCGCACGCGCGCGCCGTTGGCTTCTATTTCAAGTCCGGGAAGCCGGGAGAGATTGTTGAGCGCGCCGCGCTGAAATTCAAGCGCCGGCCCGGCGGCGGGCGCGACATAGGTGATACCGCCGGCCTGGGCGGCCTTCGCGCCGGCCTCCTCGGGCTTCAAAGAGAAATCGCCCGGGGCCGTCTGATTGAAGAGCCAGCGACCGATGAGCTGATAACCGTTCACCGCGACGCCGGCGCCGCTTCCATTGACCTGAACATTTTCCATCACGCCGGTCTGGGTGATGAGCGTCCCGGTGAGTCGACCGCCGTTCTCCTGGAAAGTGATTCCCACCTGCGAAGGGCCGGCGCCCGCGATCGCGGTGATCGTTTCTCCTTCAGCGGTGTTCTCACGACGGACATTGCGCGTGGCAAGACCCGACATGTCGGGCCCGGCGCCGCCGGCGCCCCCGCGAGGATTGAAAAGCCGTGAGTTGTCGGGCATCGCCGTCTGGCCCACGCCCGTCGTCGCCCCGATCGCGGTCACATCGAGCCGGATCATCGATACATTGCGCGCCACGCCGTCGGCGTGATCGGCGGCG
>JBBRXR010000473.1:0-1893 GCA_038238485.1 Elusimicrobiota bacterium
AACCGGATTGTTCTTCTGCCGGCGGCAGAGGATCTGGATGACGCGTTCGATTTCGTTCTTTCGGCCGATGACCGGGTCTAGCTGCCCCTCTTTAGCCAGCTCCGTAAGATCGCGACCAAAGCTGTCCAGCGCGGGGGTTTTGCTTTTGCCCTTTCCGGCCGTCTTTTCCTGTGCTTGGGGTTCTTCGCTTTCCACACCAGCTCCCAGAAGATTTAAGACCTCTTCCCGAACCTCTTCCAGCTTCAAGCCGAGATTCATCAGGACCTGAGCCGCTACGCCGTCGTGCTCGCGCAGGAGCCCGAGCAGAAGATGCTCGGTGCCGACGTAATTATGGTTCAGGTTGCGCGCCTCTTCGATGGCATATTCGATGACTTTTTTGGCCCGCGGGGTCTGGGGCAGCTTGCCCATGGTGACCATGTCGGGGCCGCTCTTGACGAGCTTTTCGACTTCGAGGCGGACCTTGCGGAGATCGACGTCCAGGTTCTTAAGAACGTTGGCGCCGACGCCGCTGCCTTCTTTGACGAGGCCAAGAAGGATGTGTTCCGTCCCGATATATTCGTGGTTGAAGCGCTGGGCCTCCTGATTGGCCAGCGCCATGACTTTTCGAGCTCGATCCGTGAATCGTTCAAACATGTCCATCTCCTGTAGCCGGCGTTTCCGACCGCCGACCCCTCTTGGAGGTCTACGTTACGCAACAGCCTGTGACACCATCATTACGGCGCCCACCCCGAGCTGTTCAGTTGATTGTAGACCGGGCCGAAGCGTTATCAACACGGGCCCAGCGGTGGCCCGACTTGATGTTATCGGCACGAGGGGGGCGGGTCGTGAAAGATGCAAGACCATATGAGGACGTTCGGCGCGCACCAGCTCGCCGTTCCCAGGCGATCCTCCAGGATGTCGAGCCCTTTTTGCGCGGTGGAGGTAGAACGGTCGGACGTCGTCGGGGCGTTTGAAGCGCGCGAAACACTCGTGAACGGGTGCGCGCCTGCGTGCGCGCGATTTTTTGTCGCAACTGATGCGGGAGAACGGGCTTGCGGGCGGAAATGTGGTGGGTTCGTTTTTTCAAATTCGCATGCGCATGAACAATCCTGAACATTCCTGAACTTTCCGTTCAGTCCGTCAAATGGTCGAGACATTCGCACAGGCGTCTCCTCTGAGTGGCGTGACAACGCCGCGAGCGCGCAGCGTGTCCCTACATACACCAGGGCGCTGCGCATTTTGAAGCGCGAACGCGCAACACCCCCGCTGCGGTTTGATTTGAAGCGCGATTTCGCCAAAATTTTACCGGAATTTCTGTCGCGCTTTGGCGCTGCTGAAAGCGCAATCCGCTATTTGCGCGCGATTCCTTCACGAGCGATTCATTTTGGTGAGTATGGTGGGCAGCCGTGACCGGCGCGGTCGCGGGTCTTGGAAGGAAATCTCGAAATAGATTCCGGCGAAGCATCCGGAATCGGGAGTCAATCATGTTCAAAAGCATCGCCCGGGGAAAAACTGTCCTGGCAGTCGTCCTGTTCGCCGCGCTGGCGGCGGGGGCGGATCAGGATGGGTTTGTCGACAGCTTCGATGTGCCACGGGAGAACTTTTCATCGGTCGGGCGAAATGACTACTTCATCCTGGAGCCGGGCTATCAGCAGGTGCTCGAGGGGAAGGAAGACGACGAGGCTGCGAAGCTGATCATCACCGTGCTGGACGAGACCAAGAAGGTGGACGGCGTGGAAACGCGCATCGTGGTGGAGCACGAGTCGGCGGGCCGAAAGCTGGTGGAGGTTTCGCGGAACTACTTCGCCGTCGATAAGAAAACCAACGACGTTTACTACTTCGGCGAAGAAGTGGACATGTACAAAGACGGCAAAGTGAGCGGCCACGGGGGAAGTTGGGAGAGCGGGAAGGACG
>JBBRXR010000474.1:0-1890 GCA_038238485.1 Elusimicrobiota bacterium
CGGCATTGTCGGCGGCGTCCTGCCGCTGGCCATCAAGCGAATGGGGTTCGACCCTGCCCTCGCCTCCGGCCCGGTGCTGACCACGGTGACGGACATGATGGGTTTCCTGCTTTTGCTCAGCCTCGCGACGCACTGGCTGCCGTACCTCCGGCCGGTCCATTGATCATTCATTCAAGGAGACATTCGATGAAAAAAGTTGCCTTTGCCCTGCTTCTTGCCGCCGCCGTTCCGGCGCATGCCTTTGATGGTCCGAAACTCGCCCAGAGCCTGCGCGAAACGCTCGCGCTCGACACGCGCACGCCGATCGAAGTGCAGGGCGAGCCGCACCCGTCGGGCTTCGCCAACCTCGACAAGGTCAGTGTCCTTGTGGGCGGAGCGCCGTACGAAGTGTTCCTCACCACGGACACGAAGGTTTACTTCTGGGGCTTCACCGCCAACCTCGACATCAGTCCCGACAAGGAGCGCGTGAAGATCATGGACATGAAAACCGGCCACGCGCAGGGTTCGGCCACCGCGCCCGTGACGATCGTCGAGTATTCCGACTTCGCCTGCCAGTTCTGCAAGCGCGCGCACGTCCTGCTCAAGGCCGAGCTCTACAAGAACTACACCGCGAACCAGGTTCGCCTCGTCTATAAGCATTTCCCGCTGACCTCGCACCCGTGGGCGTTCGAGGCCGCGATGGGCGCCGAATGCGCGTCGCGCCAGAAGCCCGACACCTTCTTCAAGATGGCCGACTTCTACTTCGATCAGCAGGAGCAGATCACCGAGCAAAATATCAAGACGAAGACGCAGGACCAGGTGAAGACGCTGGGCCTCAAGTCCGCGCCGTTCCTGGCCTGCATGGAAGACAAGGTCCTGAAGGACAAGATCGCCGCCGAGAAAAAAGAAGGCGCCACCGTCGGCGTGTCGTCGACGCCGACCCTCTTCATCAACGGCCGCATGCGCCGCGGCTTCCGGGACTTCGACGACCTCAAGGTCGTCATCGACGAGAAGCTGAAGGAAACGGGAAAATGAGTTCGCCGCTGCCGCCGCTCAAGCGCGGCGTCGAGGCCGTTCAGATAGAGCACGAAGGCAAGCCGATGGTCATGCTGCGTGACCAGGAGGGCCTCGCCGACCAGACGATTGCCCTTTCGCTGCCGGGCTTCCTCGTGGCGACGCTCCTCAACGGCGTCAACACGCTGAACGATGTTCAGGCGCAGTTCTCAAAATCGACCGGCCAGCTCGTGACGCCGGAAGAGATCCAGGGCCTCGTGAGCGAACTCGAACGCGCCCAGCTCCTCGAGACCGCCGCCACCGCGCAAAAGCGGCGCGACATCCTCAGGCAGTTCTCCGAAAGCCCGACGCGCCAGGCCGTGCACGCGGGCGACGGTTATCCGGAAGACGGCCTGGAGCTCGCCGCTTATCTCGGCGGTTTCTTCCGCGATCCCAAGGGGCCGGGGAAGGAAGTGCCCGCGCGTCCGACAGTGGAAACACCGCAGGCGCTGTTCGCGCCGCACATCGACTTCGAGCGCGGCGGCCCCGCCTACGCGTGGGCTTACCAGGCGCTCGGCGCCGCCGCGCCGCCCGATCTCATTGTGGCCATCGGCGTCGGCCATGCCTCGCCGCCCGCGCCGTGGACGCCGACGCGCAAAAGTTACGAAACGCCCTACGGCCCGATGGCCGTCGACGCGGGGCTCTACAACGATTTCCAGAGCGTGCTCTGGTACGACGGGCTCTCGGAAGAGAACGTCCATCGCAACGAGCACTCGCTCGAATTCCAGGCGCTGTGGCTGCGCTACCTGTGGCGCGACAAGACGCCGGCGTGGCTTCCCATCCTCTGCTCTTCTTTCGAAACCTGGGCGGAGGATCGCGCGCCGTCGTCGGTGGAAACCGTCGACGCCGCGCTTTCCA
>JBBRXR010000475.1:0-1876 GCA_038238485.1 Elusimicrobiota bacterium
GATTGGCGAGGCCTGAAAGAGGAAGAACACGCGGGCGACGAGATAAACGCCAGCCGCGACCATGGTGGCGGCGTGAATGAGAGCGGACGCCGGCGTCGGCCCTTCCATGGCGTCGGGAAGCCAGACATGCAGCGGTACCTGCGCGGACTTGCCCATCGCGCCGCAGAACAGCAGCAACGGAACCGCGGTGATCACCCACGCCGGATAAGTAACCGACGACATGTTCTGGTGGAGCTGGGCAATGTTGAAGGTACCAAGATAGTTAAAGATAACGAGCAGGCCGGCGTAGAATCCGAGGTCGCCCACGCGCGTGGTGAGGAAGGCCTTGCGGCCGGCATACGCGGCAGCCTCGCGTTCAAAATCAAAGCTGATGAGCAGGTAGGAGCACAGGCCCATGATTTCCCAGCCGATAAAGAACTGGAGCATCTCATTGGCCATGACCAGGATGAGCATCGCGAAGGTGAAGAGGTTCACGTAAGCGAAATAACGGCCGAAGCGTTTGTGGTCATGCATGTACGACGTGGAGTAAATCTGCACGAGGAGCGAGATAAGCGTGACGGTGCAAAGCATGACCGCGGAAAGCCCGTCGATCAGGACGCCGAGGCGGAAATCAAATGTGCCCACGGAGAACCACGTCATCGTCATCTCAAAGAAATGGCCCTGAAGGCCTTCTTTCGGCAGAACGATGGCGCCGGAGAAGATGCCGGTGGCGATCAGAAGCGAATGGACAAGCGCGTAGCTGAGCGCAAGGATGCCCACCCACGTGCCCTGAAGGCCGAGCTTGTTGCGGAAGAAAGTGATGAGCACGAACGCCGCGAGCGGCGCCAGGGCGATGTTATACGCGTGAGCCAACAACCATTCTGAGTTCATAAACCTTTCCTTAAATCTTCAGCGAACCTGAGTCAAAAACGCTTCCCGGATCACCGGGTCAATCTCGGCCGCGGTGATCATCGTCCGCGACTTCTCCAGCACTTCGGCATCGGCGACCTTGTCGAAGTCCAACAGCTCCGTTGGGACCCATCCGCGTCCCGCCGACGACGATTCGGCGCGAACCCGGCCCGTCCGGACCGGCTCTCCCGCGCGCCATTCGACCACGCGATCAAGAAAAATCAACTGCTGCTGCACCACGCTGCCCGATGATGTGAGCCAGGAAAACAGATTCGTTTCATTGAGCCCTTGGTACCACCGCAGGGTCTTTCCCGCTTCCTTCGTGTCCTGCAGTGCCTCTCGGTTGATCTCCCGAAGCGAGAGACCCAGCGAACGGGGCTCAATGAACCTTTCGAGCATCTCGAGCTCCCGGGGGAACGGCGGCTTGAATCGCACGGCCGCTTCCCGCGTTCCCGACAAACGAACCACTTCCAGTTGGAGAGGGATCGTGAAATCCCGCACTTCCAACGATGCCTGCAAAATCTGCGCCACGTACAATCGCTCGCGATCGGCGGCCTTGATGAACTCCAGCCGGCAGCCCCGCATGCTCACGTTGGTGACCAGGGCGTTGATCACCATTGAACTCTGATCGTCGATGGGCACCTGAAGGCTCACCGACAACGAACCCACCCCTCCCAACTCGAGGCGATGCCCGCCGCGCTTCTCATCCCAGTCGTCCCTCTCGGGCCCGCCGTCCCCCATCCCAAAAAAGCCGAGAACGGACTTGAGCGTCATCCGCGCAGGATGTCCATCCGTTCAACGAGAACCGTCTTCGATCCCCGATAAATGGTGAGCACGAGCGCCAGGCCGACCACCGCTTCCGCAGCCGCCAGAGCAATGACGAACAGCGTGAAGCCCTGTCCCCAGAGCGCTTCCGGGTGGACGTAGCGGTTGAAGGCCACGAAATTGATGCCCACGGCGTTAAACATGAGCTCGATCGACATGAGCA
>JBBRXR010000476.1:0-1873 GCA_038238485.1 Elusimicrobiota bacterium
ACGACTTCACCTTCTCATACGGATAGGGTTTGCCCTCGACGATCTCGAGGTCGCAGGGACGAAGCGGAAACAGGCGCTTGCGCCACGCCCAGCGCAGAAGTTGGCGAACGCCCCGGACGCTCGGGTAGGGTCCGAAATACAGGGCGCCGTCCCGCTTCTTGATCCGCGTGACGAAGAGCCGCGGGAAGTCCTCCTGAATAGTGAGCGTGACGTAGGGATACGACTTGTCGTCTTTCCACATCACGTTGAACGTCGGCTGGTGTTCGAAGATCAGTTTCCGCTCGAGGACGAGAGCCTCGCGCTCGCTGGCGCACGCGACGTAATCAACGTGGCGGATGTTCGGCACGAGCGCCTGGATCTTCGAGTCGGGCCTTTTTGAATTGAGGAAATACGACGCCACCCGTTTCTTCAGGTCGATGGCCTTGCCGATATAAATGATCGCGCTCGTCGCGTCGCGCATCAGATACACGCCGGGCGAATGGGGAAGGTTGGGTAGGAAGCTGGATTCGTTCATGTCGGCCGTGGGTTCGTCGGCACCCTTAGGGTGCCGGCAGCTTTCGACGACGAACGATATCGATCAGGATCCGGTATTCCTCGACCTTGAGGAACCGGGAGAGGAGGAGATAGAAAAGACCGCCTCCTCCGACGGAAATGAGAACGTTCAGCGAGTTCGGAAGTTTCGTCAGCAGCACGAACGACAGGAGGTAACAGAGCGCGCCCATGGCCGTTCCCGCCGCGCAGGAGAACACGAAGCTCCGGAGAATCGCCCGGCCGTCGAGGTTGCCGATCTCTTTTCTCAAAAGGAAGAAAAGGACAATGGCCTGATACCAGCCGCAGGCCGCCGTGGCGAACGCGAGCCCGCCGACGTTCCACTTCCACATGAGCAGGACGTCGAGGCCGATGTTGATTGTCATGGCCTGGAACGCCACGCGGACCGGCGTCTTGGTGTTCTTGCGCGCATAGAACGCGGACGCCAGAATGCGCGACGCCGAGAACGCGGGTAGGCCGAAAGAGAACCCGATCATGGCTGAATACGTCATCTGCGTGAACTCGGGACGGAAATGGCCATGCTGGAAGAGAAGGCGGACGATCGGCACACCCACCACCGCCAACCCGACGAAAGACGGAATCAGAACGTAGTTCGCGATCCGCAGCGAGAACGACAACATTTCCTTGAAGACCGGCATCCGGTCGTCGGACGCGTTGTGGGACAACACCGGCAGCGCGACGCTGGCCACGGCGACGCCGAAGAGCGCGAGCGGAAGCTGCATGACGCGGTTAGAATTGTAGAGCGACGTCACGGCGCCTTCCTGAAGGAAGCTGGCGCAGAACTGGTCGGTGAACGAGTTCACCTGGTCCGCGCAAAGCCCGATCACGTGCGGGATCATCAGGAAAATAATGGGCTTCACGTCGGGGTGCGCGAACGGTTTCACAAAATGAAGCCCGTACCCCTGGCGATAAAGCGATGGCAACTGCCACAGGAAATGGATGCCCACCCCCAGGACCGCCGCCACCGCCAGACCGTTGATGGGGTCGCTCATGCGCGCGGCGACCAGGACGATGAAAGCGATTTCCCCAATCGAAAGACCCGACGGGGCCACGGCCGGCACGAAGAAGACGCCGCAGGCATTGAGCACCGCGGTCACGAGCGCGGCCAGACAGACCAGGACCAGGAACGGGAAGGTGAGCCGCGTCAGTTTGACCGTGAGCGCGAACACGGCGGGATCGCGCGTGAACCCCCACGAGAAGATCCGCGTGATCTGCGGCGCGAAAATAATGCCCACGATCACGATGATCGACAGAAGGATGAGGAGACCCGAGAACACCGCGTCCAACAGCTTCTTCGCTTCCTCTTTGCCTTTCAGCTTCAGGG
>JBBRXR010000477.1:0-1873 GCA_038238485.1 Elusimicrobiota bacterium
AACGGGGGGTGAGTGGCGCTGCCAGAGGCGAAATGTGAATTCGGCGCGAGGCGAAAGCGCGTTTAAGGCTGGACGAGGTTGGCGGGAGCCGCCGCCAGCGGTTCGGCGGGCTGAAGGGCCTGGGAAGCCAGGCGGGCAAACAATTTCGCGTTCAAGCCCTTTCCTTCCTTATACGGCTTGAGACCGGCTCGAAGGGCCTTTTTGAGAAGGTCGCGGGAGGCGTCGTAAATGTCTCCGTATCCTTTTTCTGTAAAAACCTGCCGCCAATAACCATCGGTGGCGATGGACTCACTCATGCGGTCCGCGTCCTCGATTTCTCGAAGTTGCTTGAGGATCACCATGCGACCGGCGTCCTCAGTTTCCTCCACGACGAAATTCGCAACGTTCTCCGGGAAGCTCTTTTCCTGGCCGACGGCCACCGCGTGACCTTCCTTCGAGGATTCGGTCTTCCGTTCCGTCGCGGCGAGCGCATCGTTCCACTCCGACGGAATTATCGCCTTCTCGTTCTCCTGAAGTTTCGGCGTCGCCGCGGCGGCTTCGGCGAGCAGCCGGTCGACGATGCGCTGGGCGAGTTCGGCGGCCTTCGACTCTTCGAAGCCCTGCTCACGCAGGACAGCGCTGATCGCGTGCGCGACCGGGTCCGAAGACGGCGAAACCGAGGGCGCCGCCTGAAGAGGCGGCGCAAAAATGGCGACAGAGCAAAGCAAGGCCAGAGCTCTTTTCATGTCTGGATAAGTCTGGAGGGAAGGTCCTTAATGGCGCCTTAATGTGACCTTAAGAAGCCCGAAAGGAAGAAATGAGGCGGAAAGACGGCTATTTTTTGAAGAGCTTATCGAGCGAGGGAATTTTGATCGGCGACCCGCCGCCGGCTGGAGAGAGGCTGATGCCGGAAGCGTCATTGATCTTCTTGTCGACGTCCGCCTGAAGCGCGCCGAGCCGATCGTTGACCTTTTTCTCGAGCTCCGCGCTCTTCGCGTCGAGCTGGGTTTTCTCTTTGGTCATCACGTCGTTGAGTTTCGCTTCGATCTGCGCGCGCTGTTCCTTCACGGCGTTGCCGAACGTCGTTTTGATCGCGCCCGATAGAACGTCGGTGAGGTTTGAGCTCAACTTGATCGAAGGATCGGTCCAGGTGCCGAGGAGCTGCGCCTGGATCTTGATCTGCGGCATCGCCTCGATGGACTGCACGACGTTGGTGACGAACGACGCCTTGAGCGCGCCTTCCGTTGACGACGTGTCGCCGGCGTCGAGGCCGACCTGTTGCGCGAATTTTTCGCGGTCGAGTTTGACGCCGGTCATCGACACGCCCATCTGCCCGCTGAGGTTCCCCTCGCCCACCACGCTGAGCGCGATGTCGGCGGCGGCTTTGCCGCCGGTGAGAGACGACACGGCGTTGGGTCCGACGACAGACGCAAGGTCGATACCGGACGCGCGCACGACGAAGGAGTCTTTGGGAACCTCGGTCACGTGGTCGAGCGTCGCCTCAAGCGCGTATTTCTGGGTTTCATGCGCGCCGTCCAGGTTCACTTTGAAAGGCTGGCCCACGCGTGACGGATCGCTCGTGAGGTTCGACATTCCGCCGGCGGCGGTGATGTTCTGGTACACGCCGTCGAGCGCGGCTTTCATCAGCCAGAACCGCGGCGGCGCGGCGGGCGTCGGAAAGGTGATGTCCTGGCCGTGGGCGCGCGGCGGCGGCGGAAGGCTCGCATCGACTTTTTTCGATGGCATGTGCTTGCGCGCGATCTGCACGTATTTCACGACGGTCTGGAAGCGCTGAAGCACGAGCGGGCCGATGATGCCTTCCATCAACTTGTCGGGGTTGGCGAAGTCCAGGTTGAGGCGCGACATGAGATCGTCGACGTCTTTCTTCTTGGCG
>JBBRXR010000478.1:0-1823 GCA_038238485.1 Elusimicrobiota bacterium
CGTGGTCGATGTGTCCATCTGGCAGGCGCCCAACCTGAGCCGCAAGGCGAGCTTTTCCTTTCCCGACGCCACCCAACAGGTGGGCGCCGCCGGGCTCGAGACGCACGCCGGCGCCTATGAAACCCTGGCGGGAACCGTGACCTTCCGAAGCGCCGAGGCGGGGAAGCCCGTCGAGGGAAGCTTTGACTTCATCACGCCGTCCGGTGAAAAGATCCATCGGGCGTTTCGCGCCACGTGGGGAACCGAAAGGCCGCTGTGCGGATGAAACCCGACGACCACTCGATTCACCTCACCACGCGCGGCATGGGGGAGCCTCGTGCTCTTCAATAAAAAAGCCACGCCGCGCCTTCGGTTGGCGCTGATCGCCGTGCTCTCGGCCGGCGCCGGAGGTTTCCTGTGGGCGGATTCTCATTCCGCTCTCGCTTCGCCGGCGTCGTTGACGTCGAAAATCGACGCCGCGCAGAACCGGGAGGCGTTCCTGAAGATTTTCGACATGACGCCCGACGCGCGGCCGTCGCCGAAATGGGCGTCGTTTCTCGCGGGCGTCGAGCGGGGAGACAAACCGCTGGAGCCCGCGCTGTTGGCGCTGTCGAAGAAAAATTTCTGGCTGAGCTCGCCCGACATGACGGAGGCGCTGAGCCACGCGCTCCTGGTCCGGCCCGCGTTCGTGCTCAAGGTCATCGGCGGGTCCTCGAACCCCGGACGCTCCAGCGAAGTGATCTGCCGGCTCGATCCTCCGTATGGCGCCACGGTGAGCGACGTGGACGCCGCTCACCGCAAGGCCTACAAGGCGCTGGGCGGCGTGGCCGAAGAATCGCTGGCCAGCGCGCGTCACGCCTGTTTCGAATCGCTCGCCCGGCACCAGCGCGAATGGAAAGAGCTCCGTCGGCTGGGCGGAGACGCGCCCCTTCCCTGAGCCTGAGCAAGGACGTCGCCGCTGATCGACTTGGTCGCTGGAAATCGCACCGTTTACCTGCCGTTAACCGCGCGTTAACAGATTGTTTCCTCGCCACCACATGCGTTTTACGCTCATATTTGGGTATGGAAAAACCACTTTCGTCGCACTTTCGCCGGGCATGCGCCCTCCTCATCACCCTTTCCGTCGTTCTGCCTCCCAATCTCCGGGCCGACGGAGCGACGGAGGCCCTTCGATTCTTTGAAGAGGAAGCCCAGGTCGTCACCGCTTCCAAGAAGTCCGAGCGCGCCAGCGAAGTGCCCGCAACGGTCTACGTGGTGACCAAACGCGACATCCGGCTGCGCGGTTATTCCAATCTGAAAGACGTCCTCCGCGACCTTCCCGGGATGGAAACGGTCGAAAACTATTTCAGTGAAATGGGGACGCTCGTGCCCGTTCGGGGCGTGGTGGGGAACAACAAGATCGTTGTGCTTGTCGACGGCATGCGGGTGAACCCGCCTGGCGGAGAAGACATGATGTTCAGAAGCGATTTCAGCGTGCGGCAGGCCGAACAGATCGAAATTATTTACGGCCCCGGGTCCACGCTCTACGGACAGGACGCGATCAGCGCGGTCATCAACGTCATCACGCGCAAGCCCCAGGACGGCGGCGAGGCCGAAGCGGGCGCGGTGGTGGGGAGTCATCAATCCCGCGAAGGGTGGCTGTCCTTGTCTAAAAACGTCAAGGAAACCTACCTGCATGGCTACCTACAACAGACGACAGCGAACCTGGCGGACCTCGCCGAAGACTACCCCCAATGGTGGAAGCTTTATGACAATCGGGGATTGAGCACGCAGAACCGCTTCGACAAAGGAATCAACGCGTTCTCGAAGGTGGGCACGGATACGCACGGCGTTCGGGTCTGGTA
>JBBRXR010000479.1:0-1798 GCA_038238485.1 Elusimicrobiota bacterium
GAACGGTTTGGACAGGAAAGCCGTGGCGCCGCTGCCCTTGATGGCGGCCTGGTCCTGATCGAAGTCGCGGGAGGTTAGAAGCAGGATCGGCGGCGCGTCCTTGCCTTGGGAAACCTCGGCGGACACGTGATAGCCATCCATGAACGGCATCATCACGTCCATCACGATGATGTCGTACTTGCTTTTACGGGCAAGCGCCAACGCGTCGCGACCGTTCTTGGCGGTGGTCACTTCATGCCCATCGGCCTCCAGGCTGAAGCGGATGAGTTCGAGAAGTCCTTCTTCGTCGTCGGCAGCTAAAATTTTTGACACGTGTCCTCCGTGTGATATGGAAACAAACGCGTCGTTATCCGTCAACCGCGACGAGTTGCGGGGCGACGGGCGCGGCGGCCAGCTTTCCGAACGACCAGCAGGCCGCTCCGAGCATCGCGTCCAGCTCCGCCATAAAAGCGTCCGTGGGCT
This sequence comes from Elusimicrobiota bacterium, assembly GCA_038238485.1. Classification (GTDB taxonomy): domain Bacteria; phylum Elusimicrobiota; class Elusimicrobia; order F11; family F11; genus JBBRXR01. Next base: position 463 of record JBBRXR010000479.1, read on the forward strand.
TGATGCCGGTCTTGGTTTCGATCAGAACGCGCTCGCCCGATTTCTCCGGGATCTGGATGATCACGCGGCACAGGCCCGGGTTGCGCGAGAAGAGCTCGCGCAGGCGCTGAAAGGTCGCGTCGTCGCAATCCATGGGAACGGTGACCGTCACCTGCCGGATGAAGCGATCGCGCGCGGCCTTGAGCGAAATGATTTCTTCGGCGAGGAGCTGGCGTCCGCCCTGCTCGCGGTTCTCCACCTGCCCTTTCACCACGACCATCGAATTGGGAACGAGCAGCTCGCTCACCTCGGGAGTCAGGCCTTTGGGAAAAACCGTGATCTCTGTTTCCCCATCGAGGTCTTCCAAAAGGAACCGCGCCATCAGGTTTCCCTTCTTGGTCGTCATGCGGCGAACGGAGAGCACGTGGCCCGCGACGCGAACCGTGCCGCCATCGGGCAGCCGGCCGAGCGTGTGTGTCGTGTACGAGGCCATCTCCCCCTCGTAGCGCTTAAGCGGGTGGCCCGACAGATAAAGGCCAAGCACTTCTTTCTCCGACGATAAAAGCTGTTCCGACGTCCATTCTGCCTTCGAATGAACGGCGCCGAGCGCCGGCTTGCTCATCGCCTTGATTTCGGTGGCGCCGAAAAGGGAGTGGCTCGCGAAGTCGACGTCCGCTTTCATTTTGGAACCCGCGCTGATCGCGTCGTCGAGCGCCTCCATGTGTCGCGCTCGGCTTTGATGCGCGGGCGCTTCGAGCATGGCGTCGAGGGCGCCGGCCTTGATCAGCGATTCCACAACGCGCTTATTGGCGAGGCGCGTGTCGATGCGCGAGCAAAGATCATGGAGGGAGACGAATGGGCCGTCCTTGCGCGCGGTGATGACAGACTCCACCGCGCCCAGGCCCACGTTTTTGATGGCGAGGAGGCCGAATCGTATCTGCGGCGGCGTCTTTCCCACCGGGTTCTCGACGGTAAACTTGTCGATCGATACGCGCACGTCCGGCGGAAGGACCTCGATGCCCATGTCCGAACAATCGCGAAGGTAAACGACGAGTTTCGACTCCTCCTCCTTCGAGGACGTGGAGGAATGTCCGATTTCGTTCGTGCAGAGCGCCGCCATGTATTCGACGGGAAAGTTCGCCTTGAGAAAAGCGGTCTGGTACGACACGAGGCCATAGGCGGAAGCGTGGCTCTTGTTGAAGCCGTAGCCTCCGAACTTCGCCATCTGGTCGAAGATGGGGTTAGCGACTTTCTTGTCGATATTTTTCAGGGCGGCGCCCGCGACGAACTTCTCGCGCAGTTTCTCGATCTCTTCCATGATCTTTTTGCCCATGGCCTTGCGCAGACCATCGGCTTC
>JBBRXR010000480.1:0-1795 GCA_038238485.1 Elusimicrobiota bacterium
CCCTTCACCGTTTCCACCAGGTTCGGGATGAGGTCGGCCCGCCGCTGCATGACGTTCTCCACCTGTGCCCAGCTGTTCGAAATGTTTTCGTCGGCGGACACGAGTCCGTTGCGCGAGCCGATGACCGACACCGCCCCCAGCACGACCACGCCCACCACCACCGCCAGAACGAGAAGCCCTTTCTTCATTGAATCCTCCTTAAGACGCGCTGTACGCGTCGACAAAGTTTACGGCGTTTTGAAGGCCGGTCAGCAATCGGTCAAAAATCTGGTCCGCCACGTGTCCGCGCGGCAGGACCTCGCCCTGCCGGATCCGCCACACAATCTCCCAGGCGTCGGCGTCAATGGGCACGCGCTCCTGCAACAGTCGCAAAACCTGCGGCGTGCTGGATGGCGCGCGCTCGCCCAAAAGACGGAGGATGCCACGGAACAGCGAGGCGAGAGAGGAAAGAGAACGGGCCATCAGTTCTTCAGAGGAGGCGCCACGGGCCGCAGCGTCGAGATATCCCTGCCGCAGGAGTAGAAGCTTCGAGCGAAGTTCGAACTCGAGCTGGCGGCGCAAATGTTCGGGACGGAACTCGATGGTGCTGAGGGCCGCCGAATCCCCGTGCAGGATTCGGTGGCGGTCGTGGATATCGGAAAGTTCGATGGGAAAGACATCCTGCGAGCGGCGGATCTGGTTCTCCACCACGATGATGGGCGGCTTGTTCCCGCCCTTCACCCACGCGCCAACCAGCGGAGACATGGTCTTGAGAACGGACACGTCGGCCTTGTCCACGATGATGAGCAGATTGATGTCGGAATATTTTCGCGTGCGATCGCCGACCGCCGCCGATCCGTAGATCGCCACGGTCTTCAGGTTGGCGCCCATCGCGCTCTTGAGTTTCTCGGTGAACTGTTCCGGTGTCTGCATGGGTTTCTCCTTGAGCTACCAGCCCCGCGACGCTCCACCGCCGCCGGAGCTACCGCCGCCAAATCCGCCGAATCCGCCAAATCCGCCGCCCGATCCGCTCGACCAGCCGCCTCCGCCGCGGCGTCCGCCCGAGTTCATCAGGAACAAAAGCAACCAGGGCCGGCGCAGGGCGAGGACAATGAAGATAACGAACATGAACAACGGCAGGCCGGATGATGACCGGCGCGGCGTGGGCATCGGCCCCACGCCGGTCAGCGTGACGCCGCGGTCGGCCGCAATCACCTGCGCGATCGTCACGGCCGTGGCAGCCACGCCGCCTTCCATGTCGCCGGCGCGAAAATGCGGCATGGCCTGCTCGTCGAGAATTCGGCCCGCACGCGCGTCGGGAATCAGCCCTTCCAGGCCGTATCCCACTTCGATGCGCGCCTTTCTTTCGATGGGCGCCACGAGGAGAAGCACGCCGTCGTCCTTCGCCTTGTTTCCAACGCCCCATTCCTGAAAAAGTTTTTCCGCCACCTCGGCGACGTCGCGTCCGTTAAGCGAGGACGCCGTCACCACGGCGACCTGCGCTCCGGTTTTTTGTTCGAGTTCCGACATCACATTTTCGAGCCCGGTTCGGACGCGCTCACTCAGGATTCCCGCTTCGTCGGTCACATAACCGCGCGGTCTCGTCGGAAGGGCCGCGAAAAGGGAAGCGGAGCCGAGCGCTACGAATATGGACGCGAACAGGAACCGGCGGATGTCTCTCATCGGCGCTGAGGTGACGACGCGCTTATGGAACGGGGGCCAGTTTGAGACAGGCCAGCGCGATCTCGGCCTGCACGAATGGGTTTTCTTCGCTGTTGAGGCGGGCGTGCAAAAGTCCGTAGTCCTCCGGATCACC
>JBBRXR010000481.1:0-1794 GCA_038238485.1 Elusimicrobiota bacterium
GCGGCCGCCGAGCTCGACGCCTATCTCGAGCGCACCCACTGGGACGAGCCCGCAGACGCCAACGGCCGCATGAGCGTGTTCCGGTTCAAAACGAAATACCGTTGGATCTCGGAAGGTTATGAACGCATTGTCGCGCCGCTGTGGGAAAGCCCTGTGGCCACGGCGCTCGCCTTCGCCATTCCATGGGCAATCACCCTGGGCGGCTTCACCCTGCTCGGATACGTCCCGGAGCTCAGCTCCTATTACGGCGTCTTCGCGTTCTCGACGTTCATGGGCTTGGGCCACGTGAGCGGCGGCGTGCTGGCCGACGCGTTCCGGATACTCCACGAACAGCGTCTCGATCGGCGGGTCGGCGACGCGCCCGCGCGCGCCCACGACACCGCGGCCGTCTCGTCGGCCCTCGCTCTGCTCGTCACCGTGGCCTTCCACAACGCCGGTTTTGCCGTGATCACGCTGCCGGTCCTCATGGCGGTCATTACGATCGTCTACGCCATCGTCCACACCCTTCACCATCTTCACCACAACAACACGCGCCCGGCGGAAGAACGCCTCAGCGTGGTCGGAACGGACGGCGGCGACGCCGCCAACGAGGATTCCCTTGCTGAAAAGGCCGCGCAGCGCGGTTCGTATTACGAGACGAACCATGCCGCGCACGGCGCCTTCTGGCGCGAGCACATCGACAACAGTCGCCGCATGATCGTCGACGGCATCGCCCGCGTCGCCCGCCGCGATGCCGCCACCGTGCTGGGAGTGTCCGCGGCACGCGACATCCCGCTGGCCGAGCTCGCGCGCGCGTTCAACGTCGTCAACATCGTCGACATCGACGAGCCGAGCCTCCGCGCGGCGATCGAGACCGTTCCCGCCGACGCCGTGGACGACCACGGAAGGAATCTTCGCGCGAAACTTAATCCGGTGGTCCGCGACGTCACCGGCGGCGCGTCCGCCGCCCTCATCGCGAGCGCGCGCAAAATCATCCGCGCCCAGCCGGACGCGACGCGCGCGCGCGACCACGTTTTCGCCCTGCTGGACGGCTTTGATCCCGTGCCCGATCTCACGGCGCTGGCGGGCCTCGAGGCGTCCTACGTGATCTCGTCCGGTGTGTCGTCGCAATTGTCGTCCGCCGCCGAAGACGTGCTCCTGAGCGACCTGAACATCTCCGAGTTTCATGACATGCGCTTCGGTCCGATCGCCCGACGTGCGCGCAACCGCTTCGCCGCCCGCCACGCGGATGTGCTCGCCTCTCTGCTCCGGCCGGACGGACGGGTCTACTGGTCCGACACGATCCGCCAGAACAATCTGCGCGCGCTCACGGCCGCCCAGCTCAACCAGACCCTCCTCGATCTCCGGCATTTCATGACCACCCCGCCGTGGGCCGACGGCCTGGGCGCCGCGCTCCGCGACGCCATCGCGGCGGACGACCCCATTGAACTTTTGGAACGAATTCCGGGCCTGCTCGACGGCGGCGCTCTCACCGAAACGCAGGCGCTCGAGATGATGCGGTTCCTGATGGACCGCGTGCGCGCGGCCAACCCGAACGCCGGCCTCATCGCCATCGAGGGGGGACTCGAACCTCTCTTCTCGCCCGCCTTCACCGCGGATGGTCCAATGCGCTCCTGGCTTTGGTTCCTTCACCCGAACACGGCGGCCGTCTGGAACGTCGAAGCGCATCTCTTGAAGAAAAAAGAGGCGGCCACCGGCGACCGCGCCCGCGCGGAGGCTTTCCTGAACGCCGTTCTCGACACCACACCCGTCGATACCACACTCGTGAGCGTCGGCATGGATTTCTCGCGGACC
>JBBRXR010000482.1:0-1789 GCA_038238485.1 Elusimicrobiota bacterium
ATGAGAAGGCCGTTCCGGTGTTCGTCGATTGCGACGCCGAGACGCTCTGCATGGACCCGGCGGACGCGCGCCGCAAAGTCACATCGCGCACCAAGGCCATGATCCCCGTCCATTTCGGCGGCCACGCGGCGCCCATCAAGGAACTCCGCCAGCTCTGCGACGACAAGAAGATCGTCATGATCGAAGACTGCGCGCATTCCGCGGGCGGCTTCTACGAAGGCAAGCCGCTCGGGAGCTTCGGAGAGATGAGCTGTTTCAGTTTTCACGCGGTCAAGAACCTCCCGACGGCGGACGGCGGGATGGTCCTCACCAGCAACCCCGCTCACGACAAGAAACTACGCAGCCTTCGCTGGCTGGGCATCGACAAGGACACGTGGGCGCGCAACGGCGGGAAATATTCGTGGCGATACGCCATCGCCGAGCTCGGCTACAAGTACCACATGAACGACGTGACGGCCGTGATCGGTCTCGCCCAGCTGGAGACGCTTGACGATGACAACGCCAAACGCGCCGCGCTCGCGCACCGCTACGCCGACGCCTTCAAGGGCAACGTGTTCCTGACCACGCCGATCGAGAAGCCCTATACAAAGTCGGCCTGGCACAATTACGTGGTGCGGCTCGCGAAAGACGGCGTCCGCGATGATCTTCACGCCGCTCTGGCGGCGAAGGGAATTTCGACCGGCGTCCACTACGAGCCGATTCATTTCCAGCCGGTGTTCAACGGCCGGTCGCGGGCGGAGAACCTGCCCGTCACCGAAGGCGTCTGGAAAAAACTTCTCACGCTGCCGCTCTATCCGGCGCTGACGTTCGATGAGCAGGACCTCGTGATTCGCGAGGTAAAGCAGTTCCTCTCGGCATGAAGAAAGTCCTCTACTTCGCGGCGTCCGGTCTCGGAGACAATCTGTTCTCCGTCCCCGCGCTGCTGGAGCTCGAGCAGTGCACGGCGCTGTCGGTCGTCGTTCCCGCCGGGCAGAAGCCACTTTTCGAAGCGATTCTTCCGAAGGCCCGGATTCTGCCGCTGGGCGAGGGGAAAGTGGCCGCGTTGCGCGTCGCGGCGGCGGGCTTCGGTTTCGATTACTGGTTGTATTCCATTGGCTCTTCTTTCCGCCGCCTGCGCCTGCTTAATCTTCTCAGCGGCGCGCGTCAGCGTTACGCTTTTACCTCTCTCACCTCGGAGAAAGCATGGCAACTGGAAATTGGGTTCGACATCTGTCTCACGCCGGACCTCGGGAAGCTCTCCTGGCAGAACAACTTCCGCCTTCTCATCCAGATGGACCCGGCCTATCTCAAACTGATGAAGCCCTGGGACCATTACGCTTCAAAAGTTCGTGAGCGGCTCTCGAGAAAACTCCGGCCCGCCGCCGTGAATCCTGCCTCTTTGCTCATTCACGCCGGCTGCAATAAATACACGGGTGGTCTGGAGCGCTACAAGCGCTGGCCCGCGAAACGCTTTCTCGATGTGGCCGACAACCTGGCGGCCGCCCACCTCGTTGAGATCGCCAACTTTTTCATCGGCCCGGCGGATCAGGATCTCTCCTCCGCCTTTGAAAGCCAACGCAACAAGGGCGGCGCGCGGAACACACGCCTGATGACCGCCGCGGACCACAAGAATGACCTGTTGACCGTCAGCCGTATCCTTCTTGAGAGCGGCGCTTTTCTCGGAAACGATTCTGGTCTCGCCCATCTCGCCGCGCTCCTCGGCGTTCCCACGGTGGTGGTGATGAGCGGCATCGGCCAGCCGTCCTTCACGTCGCCCGATGGCGCCACGTCCCTGACCATCGAGAATCGC
>JBBRXR010000483.1:0-1762 GCA_038238485.1 Elusimicrobiota bacterium
CGTCTCAAAATCAATTCCAAAAATCAGGCGACCCTGCGGGGCGGGCGCGATGCCAAGGTACACGCCCTGACCGGCGCCAAAACGAATGTAAGCGGTTTCATTCTTGCCGGCGCGCACGGCGTAATCCCGATCGGCGGTCAACGGGACCCATGCGGCTTCGGCGAGCGTCTTGGGAACAAACTTGGCCAACTTAGATGCGCTCCTGCACCACCGGTCGGGTGGTCTTCTTGGAGTCGATACGGTTAATCGCTGCCAGATAGGCGCGCGCGCTGGCTTCGATGATGTCGGTCGAAACGCCCTTGCCGCGAACCGTGCTGCCCTGCTGGACCTCGAGCTGAACGGTGACTTCGCCCTGCGCATCCTTTCCGCCGGAGACGGCGGCGAGCTTGTAGTCGAGAAGGCGGACGGGAATTTTGGTGATTTTATCGATGGCCTTGTACACGGCGTCGACGGGCCCGTCGCCGCACGCGGCTTCCTGCACGACCTGACCCTTGAAGGAGATGCGGACGGTGGCCGTCGGAACGACGCCGGTTCCCGAGCTCGTCTGCAGATAGTCGAGCGAGAACCGGTCGGACGTCGAGCCGGTATGCTCTTCGACCAGCGTCAGAAGATCCTCATCGAAAACGTATTTTTTCTTGTCGGCGAGAACCTTGAACTTGTCGAAGAGACCGGCGAGGCTGTCGGGCGAGAGCTCGAAGCCGAGGTCCTTCATGCGCTTGCCGAGCGCGTGACGTCCGGAATGTTTGCCGAGGATAAGCTGCGAGCTGGGAACGCCCACCGATTCCGGCGTCATGATCTCGTAGGTCTGGCGGTTCTTCATCACGCCGTCCTGATGGATGCCGGACTCGTGCGAGAACGCGTTGGCGCCGACGATGGCCTTGTTCGGCTGGACGGCCATGCCGGTCAAGCGCGAGACGAGGCGGCTCGAGCGGTAAATTTCCTCAGTCACCACGTCGGTCTCCATTTGGAAGAAATCCTTGCGCGTCTGAAGCGCCATGACCAGTTCCTCGAGCGACGCATTGCCCGCGCGCTCGCCGATACCGTTAATGGTGCATTCCACCTGGCGCGCGCCGTTACGGACGGCGGCGAGCGAGTTGGAGACGGCCAGCCCAAGGTCGTTGTGGCAATGAACGGAAAAGACCACCTTGTTGGCCGGGTCCGCCTGCTCCATCAGTCGGCGGATCATCGTTCCGAATTCAAACGGGATGGCGTAGCCAACAGTGTCGGGAACGTTGATCGTGCGCGCGCCCGCTTCAATGGCGGTGCGCACGGCGGTCACGAGAAAGTCGGGGTCCGAGCGCACGGCGTCTTCCGGCGAGTACTCGATGTTCGGGCACAATTTCGCGCCGTAACGCACCATCTCGCCAATGCGGTCGAGAACCTGCTGGCGGCTCATCTTGAGTTTCTTTTCCATGTGCAGGTCGGAGGTCGCGAGAAAAATGTGGATGCGCGGCTTTTTCGACGCCTTCACCGCGTTCCACGCGGAATCGATATCGCCCTTCACGCAGCGCGCGAGGCCGCAGATCTCCGGGCCTTTTACCTTCTTGGCGATTTGAACGACGGCCTCGAAGTCTCCGGGGCTGGCGATCGGAAAACCGGCCTCGATCACATTCACGCCAAGCCGCGCGAGCTGGTGCGCGATTTCAATTTTCTCTTCAACATTGAGGCTGGCGCCGGGACTTTGCTCGCCGTCGCGAAGGGTGGTGTCAAAAATAATCAGGCGGTTGTCGTGTTTCAAGGATCAGCTCGCCCGTTCCGAAGC
>JBBRXR010000484.1:0-1760 GCA_038238485.1 Elusimicrobiota bacterium
CTTCCTATGAGCGAAATCCAAGTCACCGATCAGAATTTTGAAAAAGAAGTGCTTCAGGCTTCGGGCCCCGTGCTCGTTGATTTCTGGGCACCGTGGTGCGGACCGTGCCGCATGCTATCCCCAATGATCGCCGAGCTCGCGACCGAATACAGCGGTCGCGCCAAAGTCGTCAAACTTAACACCGACGATAATCCGAGCACCGCGACGCGCTATCAGATTTCCGCCATTCCGGCGCTTCTGTTCTTCAAGGACGGAAAGCTGGTGGAACAGCTCACAGGCGTTCGTCCGAAGCCGGAACTGAAATCCATTCTCGAAAAGCTCTTCTAGTCTTCTCCGCGCCACCGGCACCCGTCTCTGAGGGCCGCGCCGGACAGGTCAATCCAACATTAATACCGTAAAGAAATATCTCCGTCTTTTCGCCGCCTCCGTGCTCGTCTGCGGAGTTCTGGTCACGGCCTGCTCCAAGCTTTCGAATCTCGGAAAGCCGAAGCGCATTCCGCGGGCCGATGCGTCCGCCATGGATGGCCAGCTCGCGCCCGACTTCACGCTGCCCGACGTCAACGGCCAGCCGTTCACGCTCTCCGAGCAGAAAGGGAAAGTCGTTTTCCTGGATTTTTGGGCCACGTGGTGTCCGCCATGCCAGATGTCTGTTCCCGAGTTAATGAAGCTGCATAAGGAATATGCCGGCAAAGGCGTGGAGATCGTGAGCCTGAGCGTCGACGACAACGTTAAGAAGGTCATCGACTTCGTCGCTGCCAAAGGAATCACGCACCGGCAATTGATGGTCGCTGACAGCCAGGTCGACCGCACCTACGGCGTTCGCGGCATTCCGATGTTCGTCATAATTGATAAAGAGGGAAAGATTCAGAACCTCTGGACGGGCTTCACCCCGTCGATGGTTGATGAATGGCGCTCCGAACTGGACCGCCTTCTCAAAGCCTGACGCCACCGACCTCGCCCTCCGCCCGCTACTTTCTCTTTCCTCAATTTTCCTGACATCGCCGCCTCAACCAAACAAATTTCATGCCCAAACTCTGCCTCTTCGACGCCAGCAACTACATCCACCGCGCCTATCACGCGGTCCCTCCGCTCACCACGTCCAAAGGAGAGCCGGTCAACGCCATTTATGGGTTCGCCCGCATGCTGTCCAAGATTTTGAAGGAAGAGCGCCCCGACTATCTCGGCATCTGTTTCGACACGCAGGCGCCCACGTTCCGCGATGAGATGTACGCGGAGTACAAAGGCACACGCCAAAAGACCGAGGACGCCCTCATCTCCCAACTTCCGCTGGCCGGTGAGCTGGTCGAGGCCTGGGGGCTGCCCTGCATCGCCAAGGATGGTTTTGAGGCGGACGACGTCATCGCGACCCTGGCCGTGCGCGGTGCGAAAGCGGGCTGGGACGTTCTCGTTTTCAGCGGCGACAAGGACACCCTTCAGCTCGTGAACGATCGGATTACGGTCCGCGACGAAATGAAGAAAATCGTTTTCACGCCGGCCATGGTCGTTGAGAAATATGGTCTGACGCCGGGCCAGCTCGTCGACTACTTTGCGCTGACCGGCGACAAGGTCGACAACGTGATCGGCGTTCCGGGAGTGGGGGAGAAGACGGCGACCAAACTTCTTCAGGCGGGTGGTTCGATCGAAGGGATTTACGAAAATCTCGACGACACGCCGCTGTCGGCCAAGCTGAAGGCCTACCGCGACAAAGTGTTCGAGAACCGCGTCCTGGTTCGACTTCGAGATGACGTCCCGCTCGATCC
>JBBRXR010000485.1:0-1759 GCA_038238485.1 Elusimicrobiota bacterium
AGCGCCTGCGGCCGATCCTGGTCATCGCGGGCGCGGAAGCCTGCGGCGGCCGCGCCGCGCGTGTCATGCCCACCGCCTGTGCGTTGGAAATGATTCATACGTATTCACTCATTCACGACGATCTTCCGGCCATGGACGATGACGATCTCCGTCGCGGCCGGCCCACGAATCACAAGGTCTTCGGCGACGCGATCGCCATCCTCGCCGGTGACGCCCTCCTCACCCTCGCGTTCCGACTGGTGGCGGACAACGCGAAAGTGAAGGGAATTCGCTTCGCCGCGATCCCGGGCGTCATGCGCGTGGTGGCCGACGGCGCGGGGACCGCGGGCATGGTGGGAGGCCAGGTGGCCGACATCGAGTCCGAAGATGGCCGGTGGAAGAATGCCCGGAAACGAATTTTTTCCTCGCCCGCGCGCCTGCTGGAATTCATTCATCTCAAAAAAACCGCGGCTCTGATCCGCGCGAGTCTCGTCTCGGGCGCGATGCTGAGTGGGGGGACCAAGAAAGAAATCGCCGCGCTCGACGCGTATGGGAAATGGATCGGCCTCGCATTCCAGGTGGCCGACGATGTTCTCGACCGAACCGGCGACAAGGAGAAGCTCGGCAAACGCGGCAGCGACGCGGATAACGAGAAGCTCACCTACCCGGCTCTCTTCGGGCTTGATCGATCCGTTCAAATCGGCCGCGACATGATCGCGCGCGCCCACACCGCTCTGAAGCCGCTGGGAAGCCGCGCCGGCGTGCTCCACGACCTCGCCGACTACATCATCAACCGCGACCATTAACGCCGCTTCACGGCCCGTCCTGGGCCGTTTTCCGACCCACCCTTTTGCCTGCCTCTTCCGGTATCCCGACGAAAAACCCTGAATTTTTTTCCTGATTCAGCGCATGCTGGCCCATGGATCTGGCCCTACCTTCTTTGACCTCCCGGCAACACCGTTGCATTTTACCGAAGGTCCGAATCTCGGTTTATGACGTCCATGAGGCAATCACGTGACAAAAGTTCTCTTGTTCGGCGCGGCCACTGACCGCAACCTCATGAAGGAGAAAATGATGATCCTCTTCAAGAAATCAATTATCGCGGGATTCCTCATGGCCATCGCGGCCACGAGCGCGAGGGCCGATCAGCCCATCACCCATCATTTCTCCATCGTCCGTCCGCCGACGGCGGTCATCACCGGAATGCCGGTCGAGTTCGAAATCACCGCGCGCCTCGAGAACAATAAGATTAATAAGAAGGCCGAGAACGTCCTCCTCGTTCAGACGACCAGCGCCCAGCATGGCCAGGCGAACACCACCGATAAGGAAACCGTGATGAAGCACGGCGTCGCCCGGGTTTCGCTCTCGTTCCTGAACGTCGGGCCGAACATCCTGCAGGTGACCGCGAAAGACAACGCCACGTTGACGAACAGCGCTTCGGTCTCCGTCTTACCGCAGCCCCGGAAGCGGGAGGTGCGGCCGTGAAGATCACCAAAACCCTTTTCATCCTCGGCCTGCTGACGATTTCCTCGTCGGCGGCCTTCGCCGGTTACACGATCATGCGCGAGGACGGCGGAACCAACACGCTCGTCCAGGGCCGTGAGTATTCATATGTCGTTCACTCGGCTCCCGCCCTCTTCGACTCCATCGACCTTCGCGCCACCGGCGCGCTTGCCGACTACTCGATCTTCGTGGGCGCGGGCGTGCAGATCGGTCCGAGCGAGTACCGTGTCGACTCGTCAGGGGAACTCCACTTCATCATCCGCTACCACAAGGCCCC
>JBBRXR010000486.1:0-1749 GCA_038238485.1 Elusimicrobiota bacterium
GGCGGCGTAGGCGGCGGCCATCTCGTGGCAGTAGCCGTCGACGTGGTGCGCGAAAGGATGCGCGGCGTAGGCGGACTTGATGCGCGCCTCGTCGGCCTTGCCCGTGAAATGGAGGAACTGCCATTGCGCGTCGTGACCGACGAGCGACGGGAGGGACTCCACCACGAGCGAGTTGAGGCGCTGGGCGCCGAGGCTCCCGCCGAACACGAGAACGGTCAACTTTTTTGGGTCGAGCGACCAGCGGCGAACGGATTCGTCGCGCGCCGGCAAATGGCGGAACTCCAGACGCACGGGGTTGCCGGTGAGGACCGCTTTCGGCCCGAAAGCGGCGCGGCTGTTTTCAAAGCTCACGGCGATCTTCTGAACGAACCGGGAAATCATTCGATTGGCGAGGCCCGGCACCGCATTCTGCTCGTGCAGAATCACGGGAATTCCGCGCAGACGCGCGGCCACCGCGGGCGCGAACGAGAGGTAGCCTCCCATCACGAGCACGGCGTCGGGGCGCACGCGGCTGATGATGCCCACGGCCTGCCCAAGGCCGAAAGCAACCTTGGCGGCCGCCGTGACGTTCGATGGCGATAACTTCCGCTTAAAACCCGCGGCCTTCATCGTGACAAAGGGAATTTTCTCTCGCTCGAGAAGGGAGAGGACGTAATCGCCCTCACGGACGAGGAAGGTGACCTGATGACCGGCTTCGACCAGAGAGCGCGCGACGGCGAGGCCCGGATAGAAGTGGCCGCCGGTCCCACCGGCCGCCACGAGGATCTTCACGCTTCGGATTCCTTCTCGGTCCGGTTCGCGCGCGAGATGCTCGCCAGGATGCCGACCGCCATGAGGGCAATGACGAGCGAGGATCCGCCGAAGGAAATGAACGGCAAGGGCATTCCCTTCGTCGGGAAGAGGCCTGAGGCGACGCCCATGTTGATGAGCGCCTGAAATCCGATGGTGAGGCTGATGCCCGCGGCGACCAGGCGCGGGAAAAGATCGCGCGACTGGCGTGAGATGCGAAGCCCGTGCAGGCACAGCATGAGAAACAGCGAGGCGCAGGCCAGCGTGCCGATAAGACCAAGCTCTTCACCGAGAATCGAGAAAACAAAGTCGGTGTGACAATCCGGCAGACTTCCCACTTTTAGCTTCGACTCTCCGAGGCCGCGCCCGAAGATTCCCCCCGAACCCATCGCCAGCAGGGATTGAATGAGCTGGTAGCCTTTCCCCTGGGCGTCCGACCAGGGATCCAGATACGCGAAGAGTCGCAACAGGCGGTAGCGGACCTTGAACACCGCGATGATGAGCAGCGGCATCGAGCTGATGATCAATCCGAAGAAGTGGCTCCAGCGCGCGCCGCCCAAAATCATGAGCGCCCCGAGCACCACGCACATCAGGACCGGCGTACCGAGGTCGGGTTCCACCACAATCAGCCCCAGGGGAATGCCGATGAGCAGCAGAAGCGGCATCAGTCCCTTTTTAAAATCACGCAGGCGGCTCTGGCGGCGGTCCATGTAATCGGCCGCGATCAGCACCAGAGAAATTTTGGCCAGTTCCGACGGTTGGAATCCCATGCCGGGAAGGCGGATCCAGCGGCGCGCGCCCGAAATGCGCGGTCCGACGATGAGAACAGCGGCGAGCAGGACGAGCGTAACCACGTACATCGGACGCGCCGCGTTCTGCCAGAACTTGATGGGGAGTTTCGCCGCGATGATGAATGCCGCGCCGCCGATCATCGACCAGAGGATCTGGCGCTTCAGGAAA
>JBBRXR010000487.1:0-1735 GCA_038238485.1 Elusimicrobiota bacterium
AGTAATCCACAACGGAGCGCTCATCGAGGGCCGCCTTGTAACGGTCAAACGGTTCGCCCTCTTTCGACTGGATCTTGTCCGAGAACGAGCCCGAGCGGACCTTCCGGTTGCCCTTGTAGTCGATGCGCTTAATGATCGAGCGCTCGATGACCGTGAAGGTCAGGCGAACTCTCTCACGCTTTTCGTCGTCCTGGGTGCCCAAGAAAGCGACGTCGACCGTCACGTCGTCGAAATCACCGGTCTCAAAGAGGATTTTGACGTCGGCCTGGAGTTTCTTCCGGTCGAGCGTCTTGCCCTTGCGGGTCTTGATTTTGTGCGTCAGCGAGCGGGACTTGTTGATCGTGTTGCCGACGAACTGGATTTCCTGGACGACGGCGGGACTGTCGGCCTTGGCATCGGTGGCGGGGACGGTGCCGGAGGACGTGGAAACCGCGGGCGAGGCGACGGTCGAGGATTCCGGCGCGTGCGCAGGCGACGTCACCGCGGCCGTGGAGGCCGCGGGTGCGTCAGCGGCGAACGAAACGGACGAGAAAGTGGCCGGAAATGAGAGCAGCGCCAGCGCTGCCGCCATCGCTTTCAAACGATGGCTGAAATGAGAGAAGGGATGATTTTCGGTCAAAATAATTGATTGGGTGCGGCGGGTGGGAAACGAGGCGAAAAGACCGTCGCAACGTCGAGGATGATAACACATTTCCCCGCGCTGTTTTGTCGAGGGTCAGCCGGCTTTGGGACGGTCGGCCTCACCCGTGCCCCGAGGAACCGGGGTGGGGCTGGGCTTGCGGCGCGGCAGGCCGAACCGCCACTGATTCTCCAGGATGGCGCGCCGATCCGGCGGGCGGCCGAGTTCGCGTTCCCGGTCCAGTTCCGAGGTCCCTCGAAGAAACAGGTTTCGGTGGAGGCGGTAGGCCAATTCAAGTTCATGTCGCAGGTTCAACACGCTTTCGTATTCGTCCACGCGGAAGCTGTAGTCGGCGAATAGCCTCGGACCCAGGCCGCGCCCGATCCGGACCTTGGTGCCCTTGGCATACTTGAGGAACTGGTTCTGGGTGACGTTGGTGGCGCCGGACTTGTCCTCAAACGTTCCCGGGATGCCTTCCTGGGCGTGCGGGTCATTCTCCTGATACGTAACGCGGATGAAGTCGACGAGTCCGGTATTGCGGGCGATGGCGCGCGCCAGCGGCGAAGCGAGGCTCGAGTCCAGAAGCTGGATGAGGCCGAGCCGGAGGAGCTTGTCGGAGTCGGCCGTGTCGGACACCCGCGCGCGCTGGTCCGGGAGAAGAGAGCTCGTCTCGATCGCGTCGCCGAAGGGCAGCCCCAGCGCGAGCTGAAGCGCCCGCTGTGAGGAGAGGCCCGGGTTGTTCTTCGAATGAAAGCGCGGCTGGATTTCCCCGATCGGAGCCCGGTCCACGTCCATCACGATCACGTCGTGGTTACTGTTCGACAATGCGTCGGTGTAGAAAACTTCCTTTTCAGCGGTCGCCTTCAGATAGACGACAGTCTGTTTCTGATCCGTGGCGATAAGCGCCCGGTTCTCTTCGATTTCGAGGTCCGCGTCCTTGATGACAAACTCGTTTCCTGAATAGACGATGGAGCCCTGCTCGGAGTGGATTTTTCCCTTCACTTCGAGGTCGTCCTGGGGGCCGAAAATCTTGATGGCGCCGCTCACCGCGGCGTCGACCAGTTCGTTCTGGTACCAAGTTCGGCGTCCAGCGATCAGGATCACGCCCCAGCTCAC
>JBBRXR010000488.1:0-1725 GCA_038238485.1 Elusimicrobiota bacterium
CCGACGGCATCAAGCTGTTCCTGAAAGAGACCATCGAGCCGACGGGCGTCGACAAATGGGTCTTCCGCCTCGCGCCCATGATCGTTCTTCTTCCCTGCTATTTTTCCTTCGCCCCGATTCCCTTTGGCAACGGCCTCGTGGCCCTCGACTTCGACATCGGCCTTGTTTACGTGATGGCCGTCTCCGGTCTCTCGACCGTCGGCATCGTGATGGCGGGCTGGGGCTCGGCGAACAAGTTCTCGTTCTTCGGCGGCCTTCGCGCCGCGGCCCAGATCGTTTCCTTTGAAATTCCCCGCGTCCTCTCCGTGGTGCCGGTCGTCATGTGGGCGGGCTCGCTGTCAATCACGCGCATTGTCACCCAGCAGGCCGTGCCGGTGGCCGGCTGGTTCCCGCGATGGTTTATCTTCTATCCGGTCGTTGGCCAGATCAGCTTCATTATCTATCTCATCACCACGATCGCGGAGACGAACCGCGTTCCCTTCGACGTGCCGGAAGCCGAATCCGAGCTCACAGCCGGCTTCCATACCGAATACGGCGGAATGAAATTCGCCATCTTCTTCATGGCAGAATACGCCTATGTGCTCGTCGGTTCGCTGTTGGGCGCCGCGCTCTTCCTCGGAGGTGGTTCCGCTCCGCTGCCGTTCCTCAATTTCATTCCGTCGTGGGCCTGGTTCATGACCAAGACGCTCGCGCTGATTTTTGTTTTCCTTTGGTCGCGCTGGACCTTCCCGCGCCTGCGCGTCGACCGCGTCATGGACCTTTGCTGGAAAGTGTTCATTCCCTGGACGCTGATCAACATTCTCATCGCGGGCGGCGCGATCCTCTGGAGGATCGGATGAATTTCTGGAACCTGAAGGGAATTTTCAACGTGGCGCGCTCGATTGCGAAGGGCATGATCGTCACGCTCAAGTATTACTTCATGCCGGCGCACACCTTTCAGTTCCCCAAGGAAAGAAAGCCGGTGCCCGAGCGTTTCCGCGGCGTGCTCTCCTTCCACCCCGAGATCTGCATCTCGTGCGAGATGTGCGTGCGCGTCTGCCCGTCCGACGTGATTTCGATGGAATGGGTGCGCAACGAGGAAACCAAGAAGAAAGACCTCACCTGGTACCAGATCGATTTCGCGAAGTGCAATGTCTGCCGTCTCTGCGAAGAAGCGTGCCCCACGAAGGTGAAGTCGGTTCATCACTCGAACGAGTACGAAGTCACGTTCGACAACCGGAAAGATTTCCTCGTCAAATGGGGCCCGAACATGAACGACACCGTGGAAGGCGGCGCCCAGGCGCAGGAATGGTTCCGCTACATGCCCGACGGCCGCCGCGAGAAGATAGAGAAGTCGAAGGAAGAAAAAGTCTCATGATGGAAGCGATCTTCTTCGGCCTTCTCGCCGTCATGGTCCTCGTGCCCGCTGTTTTCGTGGTCACGGTGAAGAACGTTTTTCATGCCGCGCTCTGGCTCGTTCTCTCGCTTGTCGGTGTCTCCGGCCTTTATGCGATGCTCGCCGCCGACTTTCTTTTCGCCGTTCAGCTCCTCGTGTACGTGGGCGGCGTCATGGTCCTACTCCTCTTTGTCGTTCTTTTGTCCGGCAAACCGTCCGACTGGACCGGCCGCCAGATGAACGAGAAGACCTGGCTCGCCGCTTTGTTCTCCGGCTTTCTTGTTGCCGCCATCGGATCCGTGGTCGCCGGTTGGGCGATCTCCTCGTCGCCCATCGCGCAGCCTGCCGTC
>JBBRXR010000489.1:0-1721 GCA_038238485.1 Elusimicrobiota bacterium
CGTCTCCGAACCAGCCGTCGCTCACGGAGCTTGAGGTGGCGGCCCTCGACATCCTCGAAGAGGATCCCGACGGATTTTTCCTGCTGGTGGAAAACGAGGGCATCGACGAGGTGGGGCACGGCGGCATCGCCACCGGCCACGGCCGCATGGGGACGCTCGTCTGGGAAATGAAAGCTTTCAACGACG
This sequence comes from Elusimicrobiota bacterium, assembly GCA_038238485.1. Lineage (GTDB taxonomy): Bacteria > Elusimicrobiota > Elusimicrobia > F11 > F11 > JBBRXR01. Next base: position 187 of record JBBRXR010000489.1, read on the forward strand.
CCGTGCAGGCGGCGCTCACGTGGGCGCAGGCGCGCCCCAACCAGGACACGCTGATCGTCGTGGTCGCCGATCACGAGTGCGGTGATCTCACGGTCACCGATACCTCGGTGGTTCCCGGGACCGTTCCCGCCGGCACCTTCGGCAGCACCGGCCACACGGCCAAGCCCGTCGGCGTCTTCGCCTGGGGTCCCGGCAGCGCTCAGGTGGCGCAGGTGGCGGACAACACCGACATCCACGCGCTTCTTCTGCCCACCGTTCCGACGATCACCACGGAGCCCGTCGACCGCGCCGCGCAGGCCGGCCAAAGCGCGACGTTCTCTCTCTCCGCGTCCGGCACCCTCAATCTTTCTTATCAGTGGCAGAGAAACGGCGTGAACCTGGGCGGCCGGACGTCGCCGCAGCTCTCGTTCACGCCCTCGATGGCCGACAACGGCGCGCGCTTCCGCTGCGTCGTCAGTAACGAGATGGGAGAGGCGCAGACGCGCGAGGCGGTCCTCTCCGTGAGTCCGCCGACGGCCGACCCTGTCCTCAATGCCGCCACCCGCGGCTTCCTCGATCTTCGCACCGGCGGCCAGGCCGAGGTCCCTTACGAATCGGCCGGGGGCGCCGTGACGCTCGAAATTTATTCGCTGCGCGGCGAGCGGGTCCGTAAAATCCATGGCGACACCGCGGGCGGGGCGCAATCAATTGGATGGAATGGCCGCGACGAGTCGGGCCGTCTTGTCGGGCCCGGCGTCTATCTCTTTCGCCTGGCCGCGCCCGGCGTCAACCGCACCGGAAAGATCGTCACGATCGATTAGGCTTCTGCGGCGTCGACCACGCGCCCCGGATTCGCTCAAGCGGAACCGGGGCTTTTTCTTTTCTGGTAGAAAGAGAGCCATGGACGTCATCCTCGTACACGGCTACAACGTCACCTCCACCAAAACCTACGGTGTCCTTCCTCAGCGGCTCTCTGACGCCGGGCACAATGTGAAGGACGTCTTCCTGTCGCGCTACGTGACGCTCGATGACGACATCTCGATGCCCGACCTGGTGCGCGCCTTTGATTCGGCCCTGCGCGATCTTTACGGCTCGAAGTTCGGGAAAACAAAATTTGCCTGCATCACGCATTCGACGGGGGGCCTTGTCACGCGCGCCTGGGTCGACACGCTTTACGGCACGGCGATGACCCGGCTGCCGATGTCGCACCTCGTCATGCTGGCGCCGCCCACCAACGGCTCGCGTCTGGCCGAACTCGGCAAGTCGCGTCTCTCCCGGTTGCGCAGCCTGATTGGCGTCGAGCCGGGAATGAAAATTCTCGATGCGCTCGAACTGGGCAGCCAGTTTCAGTGGGATCTCAACACATCGTGGATTCGGCGAAAACTTCATTCGGCGGCGAAGTTCTTTCCGTTCGTCGTGGCGGGCCAGTGGATCGATCACAAGCTGTGGGACGCGATCATTCCCGCCACCTACGAGCGCGGCTCCGACGGCGTGGTGCGCGCGGCCGCCGCAAATCTGAATCTTCAGCGGCTCACCATCGGCCCGGATGGAAAGGC
>JBBRXR010000490.1:0-1709 GCA_038238485.1 Elusimicrobiota bacterium
ACCGGCTGACCGCGCTCACGGCCGCCGTTTCGTACCTTGCCATCGGTGAAGTGACGTTCATGGCCGCGCTCGCCCGCCCGTACGCCTTTGTCCTCCTCCTCGCGACGATCTCCATCTACGCGCTTTCCCGCTGGTTGAGCGGCGAAGGACGAAAATACGGAATCATGTTCGCCGTCAGCGCGGTGCTGCTTCCTTATTTCCATCCGCTCGCGGCCCTGCAGTTTCTCGCTTACCCGGCTCTTTTCTTTCAGATGAAGAGCCGACGCGTGAGCAACGCGCGGTTCGGCGCCATGATGGCCGTGGTCGCGCTCGGCGTCCTTCCGCTCGTCGGGCAGATTTCCGTCCTTCGCGGCGCGGGCGCGTCCCTGTCGGACATGCCCGTTCCCGTCTGGGCCGATTTCCTGCCGATCGTTTTTTCGGAGGCGTCGTTCGCCGCCCTCCTGGCCGCCGCCGTTCTGAACCTGAGCGACCTCCGCAACAAACGCGCTTTCTCTCTGAAGAACGCCGCCCCGGGGCTGTGTCTGGCCGCGGCGGCGCTCGCGCTTCTCGCCGGGATGGGCATGCCGGAGAAATGGGGCTTGTCGGGAATTTTTTACGACGGCCGGATCGCGCTCGTGCGCGGCATCGGCTTGACCGCGGTCGCACTCCTCGTGGCCGGCTTCGCGCTGTTCCGTCGGGATTTGCCCGAATGGAGGTCGGGCTGGCTGGGATTTCTTGCGGCCTGGCTGATGGCGCCGCCCGCGGTTTTGTTTCTGATCTCTCATTTCTCGAACGCGCAACTCTTCACGTGGAAGTATTTCATCGTGGCCGCGCCGGCGCTGGGGCTGCTCACGGGCATTCTGGTCTCGCGGTTCGTACCGGCGCGGTGGCTGACAGGGGCGGTGGGATGGATGGTGGTGGCCTCGATGGCGCACGCGTCTCTGGGCCCGGTGCCCTACCGCGCGCAGGATTGGAGAGCGGCGGTGGGCTTCGTTCGGCAGTGGACCGGCGACGACGTCGCGGTTCCGGTGGTGCTGGACTCGTGGTTTGCGGAATCGCGGAGTCCGATGTGGCTGGAGGAAGCCGATCTGAATGCCGCGCTCGCCTCGCCGCTCGCGTATTACCGGGTGAAGGGGCCGGCCCTGCTGCTGCCGCGTGACGTGAACGACGAAGACATGGGCCCGTATCTCGACACCGTAAATTGGCAGCTCAAGGGCCAACGACGCGTCGCCTTCGTGACCAGCTCGGTCAACCGCGCGTCCATCGACTGGATCCGCGCCCAGATCGCCCTGAAGCCCCTGTGGGTGGAGGTGTATCCCTTCAAGAACACCACCGCCGTCACCTTCTCCGCCGACGCGCCGCCTACCCGGGAATAGAAAAGAAAAAAGTGCTGCCGCTGCCGGGCGCGGACGTCACCCAGATGCGCCCGCGGTGCTGTTCGACGATCTTCTTGCAGATGGCCAGCCCAATCCCCGTTCCGTCGTAGACGGTCCGGACATGGAGGCGGTTGAAGACCTTAAAAATCTGTTCGAAGTACAACGTGTCGATCCCGATGCCGTTGTCCTGAACCGAGATCACCCATTCGTCGTACTCGCGCCGCGCGGCGATGTGGACGGTGGGCAAGACGCGGGTCCGGAACTTGATCGCGTTGCTGATCAGGTTCTGAAGGAGCTGGCCGAGCCGGACCGCGTCTCCGTTGACCATGGGAAGACCGGTGATGACGATACGAA
>JBBRXR010000491.1:0-1703 GCA_038238485.1 Elusimicrobiota bacterium
GACCGGGGTAGGTCGCGCCGAGAGTGACGCCCGCTTTTTCGAGGACCTCCGGCGGCGCCTGCCAGGGCCGGTGAATCCATTTGTCGGGCATCGCCGCCAATTCGGGCACCCACGCGCGGACATACGCGCCCGCGGCGTCGAACTTCTCTCCCTGCAGCACGGGGTTGAAAATGCGAAAGAACGGCGCGGCGTCGGCGCCGCAGCCGGCGGACCACTGCCAGCCCAGCGTGTTGTTCGCGAGATCGGCATCCACGAGCGTGTCCCAGAACCACGCGGCGCCTTCACGCCAGTCGATGCCGAGGTCCTTGACGAGAAAAGACGCGACGATCATGCGCACGCGGTTGTGCATCCATCCGGTTCGCCAGAGCTCTCGAAGACCGGCATCCACAACGGGATAACCGGTGGCGCCTTTTTTCCATTGCGCGAGCGCCGCGCCAGGCGCCTTCCATGGAAACTTCTCAAACGCGGGGCGGAGCGGGTGATCGGGGGTCCGCGGAAAGTGATGAAGAAGGTGGAGGGAAAATTCGCGCCAAAGAATTTCAAAACGAAACCGCTTGAGCGACGACGCCGCGGCGGGGTGGCGGGGCGCCTTTATCAGAGCGTGATGGACCTGGCGGGGGCTGATCTCACCAAAATGAAGGTGTGGCGACAGGCGTGATGTGCCCGGGCGGCCGGGAAGGTCGCGCCCGTGGTCATAGTCGTCGAGACCTCGCTTGACGAACGTCGTCATTGCCTTGGCCGCGCCCGCTTCGCCCGGCGTCCAGACCTTCGCAAAGCCGTCGTCCCACCGGATTTTGGAAAGAAGTCCGAGGTCGGTGAGAAGGCCGGAAGCCGGCCACCGCGCAGGAGCGGGAAACTTTTTGGGGGGCGCGGTGGGAACGGGTGGGGGAGGAAGCGCCTCATGTGCGCGGGAGAAAGGGGTGAACACCTGGAACGGCTTGCCCAACGCCGTGGCGATTTCGGCGGGTTCCCGCAGGAGCGCGCCGTTGAATGATTTTGCGAGCACGCCGGCGTCCGAGAGTTTCGTTTTGACGGCCGCGCTGGTGGTCTCGGCGGCGGGCTCGTAACGACGATTCCAGAACACAGCGTCGGCCTTCGTTTCCTCCACCAGGGCCTCCAGGACCGCCAACGCCGGTCCGCGAAGGAAAAGGAGTCGGCTGCCGCGCCCGCGAAGGTCGGCGTCCAACGACGCGAGAGAGTGATGCAGCCACCAGCGGCTGGCGGCGCCGGGCGGCCACGCGCCTTCGTCCTCCGGTGACCAGATGAAAACCGGGAGGACTGGTCCGCCCCGCGTCGCCGCGGCCGACAACGCGGGGTTGTCGGCCAAGCGGAGATCGGAGCGAAACCAGACGAGGTTCAGAATTGGACCTTGGGCACGGCCTTCGCGCCTTCCGACGCTTCGAAGTAGATGTCCTTCTTTTCAAAACCGAAGAAGCGCGCCGCGATGTTGCTCGGAAAGCTGCGCACGCGCAGGTTGTAGTCCTTCACGGCCTCGTTGAAACGCATGCGCTCAACGGAAATTCTGTTTTCCGTTCCGGACAGTTCGTCCTGAAGGCTCTGGAAGTTCTGGTTGGACTTCAGTTCCGGGTAACGCTCAACCACCACGAGCAGGCGGGAGAGGGCGGAGTCGATCTGCCGATTCGCGTTGATCTTATCGGGAATCGACGTAGCGCCCGCGAGTTTCGCGCGCGCGTCGGCGACGC
>JBBRXR010000492.1:0-1696 GCA_038238485.1 Elusimicrobiota bacterium
GGTCACGCTCATCAAGAGCGGCGCGCAGATCGTCTGCGCCACGCCCGGCCGCCTGCTCGACCACCTCGAGCGGCGCACGTTCACGCTGAAGGGCATCACCAACCTCGTCCTCGACGAGGCGGACCGCATGCTCGACATGGGCTTTCTTCCGGACATCACGCGCATCATGCAGCAGTGCCCGCCGAAAAAGCAGACCATGCTGTTCTCGGCCACGTTCCCGCCGGAAATCCAGGCGCTCGTCGCCAGGCTTCTTCACGAGCCGCAGTCGATCGATATTTCTCCGTCGACGCCGTCGACCAACGTCGCGCAGATCATTTACCCGATCTCGCGCTCCCAGAAAGAATCCCTTCTCCAGATGATCCTCGCCAACGGCAGCATCGCGTCGGCGCTGATCTTCTGCCGCACCAAGCATGGCGCCGACCACCTGGTCAACACGCTGCGCCGCTGGGGCAAGTCCGTCGCGGTCATCCATTCCGACCGCACGCAGAGCGAACGTTACGCGGCGCTGGAAGGCTTCCGCGAGCGCAAGGTCCAGATCCTCGTCGCCACCGACATCGCGTCGCGCGGCATCGACATCAAGGACATTTCACACGTCATCAATTTCGACGTCCCGCACCATCCGGAAGACTACGTCCACCGCATTGGCCGTACCGGCCGCGCGGAGGCTTCAGGCGACGCCTTCACCCTGGTCTCGCCGGACGAAGAGCCGTACTTGAAGCGGATCGAGAAGTTCATCAACAAAACGATCCCGCGCGGCGTCATGCCCGACTTCCCGTACCTGGTTCCGCCGAAGCTCACGTCCAAGCCCACCGGCATCGCCACGGGCTGGGGCAAGATGCGTCGGCGCATTCCGACGGGCCGCGGCAGCCGCACGATCCGCTGACCGTGCACCGGCGCCTCCCGCTCGTTCTCCTTCTGGCGATGTTCAGCGGCATGGGGACCGCGGGAGCGGCGACCGCACCCACGCCGGTCAAAACCGTCCTTAACTCCGCCCACCGGAAGGACAAGGTCCTGGTTGCGGGCAAAATCAAACGCGCGCGCACGCTCGACATTTTCGTCCTGTCCGACGACACCGGGGAGCTCCTCATCAATGCCGCCAACGTCCGCACCGCGATCGCGGTGGGCAACGATCTCGTCGTGTGGGGACGTTTCTGGGGCCGCAGCGACCGCCAGCCCGACCTTCGTGAAGTGGAAGTGCTTGAAGCCGCCCAGGCCGGCTCGGCCGAAGCCGCCGCGCTGATCGCCGCGCACGCCACGACCGCGCCGGTGGAAGAGACACCCAGCCCTCCGCTCGCCGCCCCGGCGCCAACGCCCGCCCGCTCCGCTGAAACGCGCCTGCGCGAGCTCGAGGAACTGAAGACGAAAGGCCTCGTCAACGACGCGGAGTATCAGGAACAGCGAAAGAAAATTCTCGGCGACCTCTAGGAGGGAACGGCATGAGCATCGTTCGGATCAACCAGTTTCAGGCGCAGCCAGGAAAGGGAAAAGACCTCGAAGACCTGCTCACCACGTTCCTGCCCGCCATCAAGGGCTCCCAGGGTTGCGAGTCCTGTCAACTTCTCCGCAGCAATGAAAACCTCGATCGTCTCGTGGTCCTGGAAGTCTGGGACAGCATCGACTCCCACAAAGCCTCGGTCCGCGACATACCTCCGACGCAAATCACCACACTCATGAAGCTCGTCGCCGGCCCTCCCAA
>JBBRXR010000493.1:0-1684 GCA_038238485.1 Elusimicrobiota bacterium
GTGCGAGAGGGTGGCGCCCTTGGGGTAGGAAACGAGCGTCATCTTCTTGCCGATTTGCGAGAGTTGGGCGCCCGTAAATGACGAGAAGAGGAACACTTTTCTTAGAAGCTGAAGCCATTCCGCGCTTAGTGCCATGGCGCTCGAAGCTTAACCCCGGTCCCGTTTTTTGTCAATTTGACCCATTATTTCAATCACTTTTGATCGTCGACGGTAAACCCGGCCGATTTCAATTGCCCAATGTAACGGAGAGGCTGAAACTGTTATATTTCCGTCAGATGAAACCTCCGAAGGCCCCCAAAAGCATCGTCGACGTGAACCAGCTGGCCAGCTTTCTGCGGGGCGTCGAGCTCCTCAACGGCCTTTCCAGCGACGACCTGATTCGGGTCGCCCAGTCGTGCCAATTGACACGTTTTCGCCGCGCGGAACGAATTTTTTCCGAATCCCAGCCCGGCGCCAGCCTCTACGTGGTCATGGAGGGCCGGGTCAAGATTTTCGGGTCTTCCACCCAGGGCCGATCCAAGACCTTCGCTTACCTTGAACCGGGCGACTTTTTCGGCGAGATGTCCCTGATCGACGAGGAGGCGCGCTCGGCGTCGGCGTCCGCGCTGGAAGACAGCGTGCTGATCATGCTCAAGAGTGAGGACTTCCGGAAACTGGTCCTCTCCCGCCCGTCGATCGCGCTCACCATGCTGCACACGCTGTCAACCCGCCTTCGCCGCGCCAACCGCGAGATCGAAGCCCTCTCCTTCAACAACGTGCTCGGACGCATTGCCCAGATCCTTCTCGACCTCGGCGAGCGCTACGGGAAGAAGACCGACGAGGGCATCCGCATCGACATGCCCCTGTCACATAAAGAGCTCGCCGAGATGGCGGGCACCGCGCGGGAAGTCATCAGCCGCGTCATCTCGCGCTTCCGCCGCATCGGATGCGTTTCATTTTTCGACAACAAGCTGATCATCACCGACCGCGACAAACTCAAAAGCTGGATCTTCTAACCACCCCGACCGATGTCCGACGCGCTCATCAAAGTCCCCACGGGAACCCGTGACCTCAGCGGCGACGAAGTCGCCGCTTTCGTCGAGTTGGAGAACGTCGCCCGCGCGGTGTTCCACCGCTTCGGCTTCCGCGAGTTGCGCACGCCCATCTTCGAGAGCGTCGAGCTCTTCTCTCGCTCGCTGGGAGAAACGTCCGACGTGGTCGAGAAGGAAATGTTTTCGTTCTCGGACCGCGGCGAGCGCGATTTCGCGCTTCGCCCCGAAGGCACGGCCGGCGTGGTTCGCCATCTCGTGGAAAACAGCCTCTGGGTGAAGTCGGGCCTCCAGCGTCTTTTCTACATGGGCCCGATGTTCCGCGCCGAGCGCCCGCAGGCCGGCCGCTATCGCCAGTTCTGGCAGATTGGCAGCGAGTACTTCGGCTCCGCCGACCCGGCGGCCGATGCCGACACGGTTCTCGTGGGCTGGCAGATCCTTCGCGGCTTCGGCGTCGAGAATTTCGTGGTGCACGTGAATTCGCTTGGTTGCGGCGACTGCCGCCCGAAGCACCGCGCCGCTCTTCTCGCGTACCTGCGCGCGAGAGAAAGCGAACTCACCGAGGAAAGCCGCAAGCGCATGGAGAAAAACCCGCTGCGCGTGCTTGACTCCAAGGTCGACGGACCGAAGCTCACTGACGCGCCCGCGATGAAGGA
>JBBRXR010000494.1:0-1683 GCA_038238485.1 Elusimicrobiota bacterium
AGACGGCGCTCGATGCTTCCAGCATGCTCGCCTTCACGAGCGGGTTTCTGGATGAGCATGTCGCCGCCCTCACGCGCGACGTCCTGGAGCAGAAGCTGGCGCGCGGCCCGCTGCTTTATCGCGGCGAAGAAAAAGTGGGAAAGGAAGGGGCATTCATCATCTGCAGCTTTTGGTGGATCAATCACCTCATTCGCGAAGGCCAGCTCGCGCGCGCCGAGGAGGTGCTCGAGAGCATGATCAAGCTCGCCAGTCCGCTCGGCCTCTACTCGGAAGAAATCGATCCGGACACGGGCGAGTTCCTTGGAAATTTCCCGCAGGCCTTCTCCCATCTGGGTTTCATCCAGAGCGTCCTCAATCTGCAAAGAGCGAAGAAGCAGCTCGGCTTCTACGCGCTGCCCGATCACGAGAAATTCCAGCGCAGCGTCGGCGCCACGATTGGCCTCAAAGGCGTCATCGCAGGATTTTTTCGCGTCCCGCGCACGGCCACGCTGTTTTTCTCGCGCGCATCGAAGTGGCGGTTGTAGCCAGCGCGCGCAGGCCCGCCCGGAAAAACAAAAAGCCGGCGCGAACGCCGGCTTTTCGAGTCTGACAGCTGCGGGGTAAGGACTACTTCTTGTCCATCTCCATCTTCACGATTTTGCCGTCTTTCATCATCATCATGGTGCCATCCATCATCATCATCTCGCCGTCTTTCATCATCATCTTCTTCTCACCCATCATGACGCTGCCGTCCTTCATGACTTTGGTGCCGTCCGACATGGTCATGGTTTTATCCATCTCCATTTTCTTGCCGTCCTTCATCATCATCATTTTGCCGTCTTTCATCATGACGCCGTCTTTCATTTCGCCTTCCTTCATCTCGCCAGCAAAGAGGCTGGCCGCAGAGAAGGCGGCGATGACGGTCATGGCGACGAGTTGTTTCAATGTTTTCATTTCTATGTGTGTTTCTGTTTTTAGTTTTGTTTACGACAAAACCATAAGCCCGCCACCCAGGCGGACCGGAGCCATCCAGGGATGGCGGCTAGAAACAATCCAGCACCGTTTGGTCGGTTAACGGGGTAAGACGAACTGGGAGCCGCTTTATTCCACAGATTTTTTCGGGCGCTGGGCCTTGTTCCGCTCGGCCTCGGGCGGTAACTACCGCGCGTTTTTGAGTTGCTCCCGCTGCGCCGGGGTGAGCCACTCTTGTGCTTTCGCGGGTTTTTGCCGCGCGAATGCATTCACCTTGGTCGCCTGCGCGGCGCTGAGCGGAAGCTTCGCGAAAGGAGTGTCCTGGATCTGCTTTTTCTGATCGCTCACCGGGGCGAATCAGGGAATAGATGCGGCGCGCCTGACCTCTCAATGCTCTCCGATGATTTCGAAAGTTTCTGATTTGACGGTGGCGCACGAACCTGTCGCGGAAGAATCGCTCGTTCATCGCGCGGGCGAAAAAGTCTGGCGGGCGCTCAGCGGTCACTCGCCCGGCGGCGCCTTCGGCGCGCCGGGGGCGGAGCCGCGCTGGACGGGCAGCGCGAAGGAAGGAATCGGCACCGCCTACCATTCCAGCTGCCGGCTTTGGTTCACCATCTCGCACGGGATCATCAACGAAATTTATTATCCGCACGTCGATCAACCGAACACGCGCGACCTGCAATTTCTCATCACCGACGGCGAAACTTTCTGCCACGAAGAGCGGCGCGATCT
>JBBRXR010000495.1:0-1680 GCA_038238485.1 Elusimicrobiota bacterium
CATGTTGCTTTCCTCGGCTGCGGGAGCCTGCGTCTTTTTCTCACCTTGGTTCATAACACCTTCCATAGTAATTCCTTATTTTAAAATCGCGCCTTCATGCGCCTCGGACACTTGGCGCGAATAACGCTCCAGAAATCCGCGACGCGTCTTCCCATCCGGCGCCACCCAGCGCGACACGCGGATGCGTAATTCCAGATCCGTCAGACGAACGCCGATCCGGCGGTTGGCCACGTCGAACTCGACGATATCGCCGCTCTTGAGAACGGCGAGCGGACCGGCCACCGCCGCTTCTGGCGACGTCGAGCTCACGAACAAGCCCGCCGGCACATCGGGCAGGCGGCCATCGGTCAGCAGCGGCACCGTCTTGTTCCAGCCGCGGCTGAGGAGCAGCGCCGGCAGAACGCGAAGCTTGCGAAGTCCGGGCCCGCCCCGCGGCCCCTGGCCGCGCACGACGAGGACCGATCCCTTCTTCACGCTGCCGTCATTGATGGCGCGCGCCGCGTCGATCTCGTTATCGAACACCGCCGCGGGACCTCTGAAAATCGCGAGCGCTGGCAAAACCTGGTTCAACAGAAAGAGCGCGCCCTTCGGAGCGAGGTTGCCGTAGAGCACGCCGATGCCGCTCTGCTTCGAATAAGGCCGATGCGCCGCGATCACCGATGGTTCCTTGATCACGTTCGTCTTCGCCAGTTCCAGCGCGCCTTTCCCGCTCAGCGTGGCCGTCGGCGCCACCTGCGTCTTCAAACCGTTCATCGCCGCCCACACGCCGCCGGCCCGTTCGAGATCTTCCAGGCTGTGCGCCTGCTTCTCGCCCACGCCGCCCAAGCGGCAGATCTGCGGCGTCTCGCGCGCGATCCGGTCGAACAAATCCATCCCCAGCGTCACGCCCGCCTCATGCGCGAGCGCCATGAGGTGCACGGCCACGTCGATCGAACCGCCCATCGCGGCGCTCAATCGGATCGCGTTGTGAAACGCGTTCGCGGTCAGCACGCGGCGGAAAGGCGTCTCGTTCTGCACGAGCCACACGGCCCGCTTTCCCGACGCTTCCGCCAGGTCCGCGCGGCGTGGCGACTGCATCGCCGCCGTCGCCATTCCCGGCAACGTGACGCCGAGCGCTTCGAGGGCCAGGTCCATCGCGTGACTTGCGTGGTTGTCCTGTCCAAGAAGGCATTCGTTAAAAAGGTCCGCGCCCGCTTCGGGGCCGCCCTTGTCGGCTTTCTTCTTGCCGAAGAGCGTCTGCGATAACAAATCGTAAGGGTCCGCGATCGCGCGCTTGCCGCCGATGCCGTCGGCCGTTTCGCGATAGACCCACCGCGAGCCGCCCGTCGTCACGATGATCGCCGGGATATTGAGCCGGGCCGCCGCCATCGCCATGCCGGCCAACGTCTTCGATGAATCTCCGACGAGGACCAGTCCGTCCACCGCTTCCTGGCGGCTCCAGCTTTCGAGCAAATCTGCGAGTTGGTCGCGCCAGGCGAAGCTGTAACCCTCGGCGTGACCCCAGGTCATGAGGTCCGGGGTTCTCGAAGAGTCCCACCGGACCGCGAACCCACCGGACAATTCCACTCCTTTAGCGGCCGAAACGCCGAGATCCCGAGCGAGCGGCCTCTCGGAAAAAACCTGGGTGGAGATCGTCACCACGCCGATCAGCGGCTTGGCGATTGATTCGGGAGCGATACC
>JBBRXR010000496.1:0-1659 GCA_038238485.1 Elusimicrobiota bacterium
ACGGTGGAGACCGCGGTGGCCGCGTCATGGCGGAGGGGACGCCCGAGGCGATCTCCCGGGTCCCGGCCTCTTTTACCGGCGCGTATCTCGTTCCATTGCTCAAATCGTCTGGTAATTTCGATATACTCAGCCGGAATTCCCGCCCAACGACGGCGAAGACGATTTCACAAAAATGATCAGGAGGCTTATCTTGAGAGAACGGAAAATTATTGCTTTTGTTATCCCGCTGGTCGCCATGCTGGCGCTGACCGGTTGCCCTCCGAAGAAACCGCTCAACATCGACGACAAGAACGCGCAGGTTGAGCCGACGCCGGATGCGAATGCCGACGCCAATGCGAACGCCACCGCGAGCGACATTCAAATCGCCCAGGACTGGACGGAAATTCCCTCCCTCGAAATGGTCCACTTCGGTTACGACGCCGCCGGCCTCGACGACGCGGGCCGAAACGCGCTCAAGGTGAACGTCGCCATCCTCAAGAAGCTGCCCGCGACCGTGAAGATCCGCGTGGAAGGCCATTGCGACGATCGCGGTACCGTGGAATACAACATCGCTCTCGGACAGAAGCGCGCCAATGCCGTTCGCGCCTATTACGTGACGACCGGAATTCCGAAGGCCCGCATCGAGACCATCTCGTTCGGAGAAGAGCGGCCGCTGTGCACCGCCGCCACCGATGAGTGCTGGGCGATGAACCGCCGCGGCGCGACGAAGGTCCGCAATGCATCGCCGATCTCGGTCAGCCCCGACTCGTTAAAATGACGCGTTCGGCCCGAAGCCTTTTCGCAGCGACCGCGCTGTCGGCGAGCCTCGTGCTCGCCGGCTGCGTGACGCGCGAGGACATCCGCGGCATCCAGACCGACCTGTATTCCATCCAGAAGGGCATCGAGACGCGCATCGGTTCCGTTGAAGGACAGACCCAGAACGTCCAGACTTCGCAGGCCGACCTCTCGCAGTCCATCTCGACACTGACCGGACAGATCACCGCCCTTCAGACCGAGCTCGCGGACTACCAGACGCGAATGGCGCAGCTCTCCACGCGCCTCGACGACCTCGAAACCTCGCTGACGTCCCGCATGGACACCCAGATCGAGCTTCTCTCCGGATCGAAGTTCGTCGAGAAGCCGTTGCCGAGCACGGCGTTCAACCTCGCCAACACCGACTTCGCGCGCGGCAAGTACGCTGAGTCGATCAAGGGCTTTGAGGCGTACCTCAAGCAGTTTCCGAAAAGCTCCGGCGCCGCCGAGGCCCGCCTCAAGATCGGCGACGCTCACGTGAAGATGAAAAACGTCGAGGACGGCATCGATTCCTTCGACGCGCTCCTTCGCGACTTCCCGAAAGACAAGCTCGCGCCCACCGCGCTCCTTCGCAAGGGGGACGCGCTCTCGTCGCTCGGCCGCAAACCGCAGGCGAAGGAAACCTTCGTGAAGCTCATGAAGGACTGGCCGTACTCTCCGGAAGCCAAAACAGCCCAAGACCGCGTCCGCGCGCTCGGTAATTAAACCGTGAAGCACACGATCCTGGCTTCGGCCGTTGCCGTTCTATTGCTGTCGCCCGCCGCGGTTCGCCGCGTCTGGGGCGCGGCCGATCAGCAGGCCGACATCACGCTCGACCGCTCCCGCGACAAGTTCAACCTCGGCCTCTCCGACCTCGTCGCCGACGGC
>JBBRXR010000497.1:0-1652 GCA_038238485.1 Elusimicrobiota bacterium
GACCACCGTGGCGGCGGGCCCCGGGCGAACGGGCGTGGGGCTCAGCAGCAGGAGCGCGGCGTGGTGCGACGCGGCGGCGCGCGCCAGGCGCACCCACACCGACGACGGAACGCGGTGGAGCGGGATCGCGCGACTGCCGAGGTCGAGCACGACCACGGCGAAACCCGCGGAGAGAACCATCTCGGCGGCCATGACGGCTTCCTTGAGATGGCGCGGGCGCACCCAGAGCAGGCGGCGAAGGTCGAGCCCGGCGGCCTCGGCGGACGTCGGCTCGAGATGATCACCGAGGTCGACCAGTGCGGCGGCCTCGCCTCCGCGCGTGGCGGAGATGAGTGCCGCCAGCGCGATGGCGAAGCGCCCGCTCGAGCGCGTGCCGGCGAGTTCGACCATCGCGCCGCGCGCCAGGCCGCCGCTGTTGAGGCGATCGAACGGGCCCACGTGGGTCTCGAGAAGGGCGCGCTGCGCCCGTTGTTCAAGTGAATGAAGGAGCTGTGCTGCGGTCTGAAGGGGAAGCATGCGACACGTCCGAAGTAACAACGCGGAAACGGCGAGGGCGCCGCGAGGCCGAGTTGGTGCGGCTAAAACATTCTCAACACGCCGACCACTTTCCCGACGATCGTGAACGGCGAGGCCGCGTCGACGGGGATCGGCTGATAGGCCGGATTTTCCGGCATGAGAAAAACTTTATGCGCTTCGCGGCGCAGGCGCTTGACCGTGGCCTCGCCGTCGTGGAGCGCCACCACGATCTCGCCGCTGTCGGCGTCGCTCTGCGGGCGGACGATGACGAGGTCATTGTTCATGATGGCCGCGCCCGTCATGCTGTCGCCTTTCACGCGCAGGCAGAAAACGTTTGTCCAGCGGGCCAGCGCCGGGTCAAGCGTGATGGTGCGCTCGATGTTCTCTTCGGCCAGGATCGGCGCGCCCGCGGCCACGCGGCCCAGCACCGGCACCACGCGGCCCACCGAGCGGCCGGTGGGCCCGAGCGCCCGGGCGCCCACGCCTTTTTTCAGGAACCCCTTCTTCTCGAGCGCGGCCAGGTGTTTCTCGACGGCGCGCGTGCCCGTGATGCGCAGATGGGCCGAAATTTCGCGGAACGACGGCGCGTAGCCCCGGTCTTCCACCGTGGTGTGGATGAAGTCGAGGACCTGTTTCTGGCGCGCGGTCATTGTGGTAGTCATTTGCCTACCTACTGTACGCGCAAACAGGGCGGATGGCAAGAAGATTTTTTCGGCGGAGGAAAAGCCTTAAGCCTGCGTGGAAACGAGGCGGGCGATGGTTTCGACGGCATCCAGCGCGGGGCGCGAGACCATCGCGGCGCGCAGGGATTCATCGATCAGGAGGAACAGCGCGTCGCGGAAGAGGCCCGTGCGGCCCGCGCCGACCAGCGGCAGGTCGATGGGCGAGATCACGTTGACGCCGGGGAGACCCGCCAGGTAGGCGCGGCCGAGTTCCTTCGTCATGACCGCTTCGAGCATCGGGAGGTCGAGACGGCGTGAGCGATCATCGGTCCGGCCTGAGAACGCGCGGGCCGCCGGGACGACCATCGCACGCAGGCCCGCCGCGCGGCGGAGGTCCGCTTCGACAGAAACGGATTCCGCCACGAAGATGACCGGCGCGCCCGCGGGCAGCGACGCGACGAGGCGCGGAAGGGA
>JBBRXR010000498.1:0-1648 GCA_038238485.1 Elusimicrobiota bacterium
AAGGGCGAGATGAAGTCGCTCGAAGACAAAGAACGCGCCGTCAAAGAACAGCTCGACGCCATTCTCCTGACCCTGCCGAACATTCCCGACGCTTCCGTTCCCGTGGGCGCGTCGGCCGCGGACAACAAGGTCGTTCGTGAGCACGGCACCAAACCCGATTTCAGTTTCAAGCCGCGCGACCATCACGCGGTCGGCACCGACCTCGGCATCCTCGACTTCGAAGCGGCCACGAATTTGTCCGGCGGCCGCTTCGCGCTTTATGCGGGCGCGGGCGCGCGCCTCGAGCGGGCCATCGCCAACTTCATGCTCGATCTGCACACGAAAGAGCACGGTTACATCGAGCACGCGGTCCCGCTCCTGGTCACGGCGCAGACGATGACCAACACCGGGCAGCTCCCCAAATTCGTCGATGAGCTATACCGCTGCCAGGACGACGACCTCTTTCTCATTCCCACGTCGGAGGTCGCGCTCGCAAACCTCATGCGCGACAAGGCCGTGGAGGAATCATCGCTTCCCCTCGCCGTCACCGCGCACACGCCCTGCTTCCGCCGCGAAGCGGGTTCGTACGGAAAAGACACACGCGGCCTCATCCGCAATCACCAGTTCGAGAAGGTCGAGCTCGTCCGCTTCTGCCGCATGGAAGATTCGTTGGCCGAGCTCGAGAAGATCACGGCTCATGCCGAAGAGGTGCTCAAGCGCCTCGAACTTCCCTACCGCGTCCTCGCGCTCTGCACGGGCGACATGGGATTTTCGTCGGCGAAGACGTATGACCTCGAAGTGTGGATGCCGGGCGAAAATCTTTTTCGCGAAATCTCCTCGTGTTCCACGTGCACGGACTTTCAGGCGCGCCGCATGAACTTCAAGGTCACGACGAAGGACAAGAAGCGCGTCTTCGGCTGCACGCTCAATGGCTCGGGATTGGCCGTCGGGCGCACGTTCGCTGCGATCCTCGAGAATTATCAGGACGCTGACGGCGGCGTGCGCATCCCCCAGGCGCTCCAACCGTTCTTCGGCGCTGCCCGCATCGAACCGAAAGACCTCGCTCGAGCGTGAAGCGGGCCTTTCTCATCTTCGTTTTCTTTTCCGCCACCGCTATGGCCGCGCCCGCTCCCAGCCCGTCTCCCTATCCTCTGCGGCGACACCGCATCGCCGAGCTCAACCACGGCGACACCGGCGGACCGAACTTGTCAGAACGCCACCCGTGGCTGGCGCGCACAGAACACTTCCTCCAGGTCTCCATGCTCCTCGTGCTGAGTTTCTGCGGCGGCCGCAGATGATCCGCCTCGCGTCGCCCACCATCAAGCTCGACATTCTTCCGCGATTCGGCGCGCGCTGGATTCGCCTGCGCACGCGCGTTGACGGCCTCTGGAAGGAGATCCTCTGGCCGCCCCCGGCGCTTCGTCACATCGAGAAGAACCCGCTCTTCGGCGGCGCCTTCCTGATGGGGCCCTGGTGCAACCGAATCCCCGGCGGAAAATTCACCTTCAAGCGCGAAGGCCTTCAGCTTCAGCCCAATTTTCCCGACGGCAGCGCGATCCACGGCGACGTGTATTCGCGTCCGTGGCAGGTGGCGAGCGCGAGCCCGACGTCGGTGTCGCTGACGCTCGACACCAAGCAGGAACCCGATTTCAATTTTCCCTTCGACTTC
>JBBRXR010000499.1:0-1648 GCA_038238485.1 Elusimicrobiota bacterium
CGCGCGCCGCGGGAGCGGCGGGCGCCGCCGGTTCGGGCGCAGGGGCCTGCGCGGTCTCCTGCACCGGCTCCGGCGCGGGCGCCCGTACCGCGACAGACGACGTAGCGGCGCCCTCTTCGGTGCGGCGCGCCAGAATCGCGCGCTTCATGCGCTCCTGATAAACCATGCGCTCGCGCTTGTCCATTGCCGAGGCGAGCTGTTGGCGACGGTCGCTTTCGCGCTGCGCGAGCAGGCGCTGTTCGGGTTCGGAAATTTTCAGCTCGCGCGGGAATTTCGTGCGGGCTGCCGCCACGCGGACGGCCAATTCTTCCGACTCGCTGATTTTTTCGTTCTTCTGAACATAGGAGAGATAGTCGAACGCGGGTTCATAGTTGAGACGCGCCATGACGACGCCGAGGGGGAAACGGAGAGAGGGCCACGGCGGCTTCTTATAAAAAGGAATCAGCAGTCCGAGCGCGGAGTCGGGATCGGAGATGGCGCGGATGTCGAGGAGCGCGCCTTCGATGGCCGCCTGCGTGTCGACGTCGGTTTCTTTGTCGATGCGCGGCACGATGAGGAACACGGCGTCCTCGGCAAGTACGTCCGACACCCAGCGCAGCGCGTGCTGGCGGATGATAGCGTCGGGCACTTGAAGCATAAAGGAAAAAACGACTTCGGCGTAAGCGCGCACGAGCGGCTGACGAAGGCCGCCCTCCGCACGGATCTTGCGGATGAGATCGTCGAGGACAGGCGTGGTCTTGTCGTAAAGACCGTACATGCCGCCTTTGGGCAACTCATTGAGGAACGGCTGGACCCAGTCCTGCGTGTTCTCGAATTTAAGCAGGGCCCGCAGAGCGCGCTCGCGTTTCTCGTTCGACACGCGCGTGTCCGTGGCAATTTCCAGGAGCGGCGCCGCGCGCCGTTCATTGATGTAAGTGGCGAGGCGGACGGAAAAGAGAAATTCCTGGTCCGGCACGTCCTCGACGAAGCCGAGATTGACGCCGGTGACCTTGTGAAGGAAGGTGCTGGCGCTGCCGTAAGCCACGGTGATGCCGGCGACGGCGGGGTTGACCACAATGTCGATCAAGCGACCGATCGGGGGAACGGTTTTGTAGATGCCGAAGAAAAGCAGGACGCCCAGGATGAGCGCGGTCTCTTTGACCTTTTGGCGTTGAAAGAAAGGGACGCCGAGTGAATTCACGGCGTCATTGTAACCTGAATGTGATTTGTTTTGTAGGTCAACTTCCGGGTTTGTCCGTGATCTTAATCCGCTCGAAAAGCCCCAGGCAAAGCAGCTTTGAGAGAATGGCATGGGACTTGAGACCCGTCGCGGAAACGCTGCACAAATACCGCTTGTTTTTGATGCCAAAGACCGACACCTGGTAAAGCGGGACCCAGAGGCGTTTGACCGTCAACTCGGACCACATGACCGGCGCGCCGCCGAGCGATTCGCCCTTCTCGGTCCGAAGGTCGAAGAGCTTCTTTTCATTCTTCTTGGCCGAGAACGAATCCGCCGCCCGCTTCAGGAATTCCTCTGAAGACTTGGGCGTCGTTTCCAGTTTCCGGACAAACAGCGTGATCTCAGAAACACCCATGTACCGCGTCTGGTCTTCCGGCTGCATTCGCACGCCCGATTCCATCGCCGACGGCGCCAGGTGATATTCCCAAC
>JBBRXR010000500.1:0-1646 GCA_038238485.1 Elusimicrobiota bacterium
GCCCTTCTTCTTCGCGGGTTTCGAGGAGCGGAAGGCGAGAGATTTCACCCGGGCAGCCTCCGCACGAGCCGGACGAACTCGTCGCCGCGATGCTCGAAGTTACGGAATTGGTCGAACGACGCGCACGCGGGCGAAAGGAGAACGATGTCGCCCGGCGCGGCCTTTGCGGCCGCGGCCTTCACGGCGCGGTCGAGCGTCCGGTACGGCATCACCGAAGCGGCCTTGCCCAGATCGCGGCGGATGAGCGGCGCGGCTTCTCCGATGGTCAGGATTTCCCGGACGTTTTTGCGAACGAGCGAAGCGAGGGGCGTGTACGGCGCGCCCTTGTGCTGCCCGCCCAGGATCAGCCACAAGGGCTGTTCGAATGATTTGAGCGCGACCGAGGTCGAGTCGACGTTCGTGGATTTTGAATCGTTAACGAACGTCACCCCATGCTTCCTCGCCACGGTCTGAATGCGGTGAGGGACGCCTTTAAACGTCGCGAGGCCGCGGGCGATGGACTTCTCGGAAAGACCGAGGGCCAGCGCCGCCGCCGACGCCGCCATGGCGTTCTCGATGTTGTGACGGCCGGGGAGGCGAATGCTCGCCGCGAGGCGCTCAAGTTTCGGCGACGGAAACAAAACTTTTTTCGCGCGCAGGCCTTTCGAGATGCGGCGGCACCATGCGTCGCCGCCGTTGATGATCGCCGTATCGCGGCGGTTTTGATTCTCGAACACGCGCGCCTTGGCTTTGGCGTAGCCCGCCATCGTGCCGTGACGCGCCAGATGATCGGGCGTCAGGTTGAGAAAGAGTCCGACATTCGGGTGAAAGGTAACGTGCCCTTCGAGCTGGTAGCTCGACACTTCGAGGACGAGGTAGGTGGATTTTTTAACGCGCGCGGCGAGAGCGGAGAGCGGCGTACCGATGTTGCCTCCGAGCAGGACGTGTTTTCCCGCCGATTTGAGCAGGTGGCCGATCAAAGCGGTGGTCGTGGTCTTCCCATTCGTGCCGGTGACGGCCACAGTCTTGGCCGGCGACACGCAGCGCCAGCCGAGCTCGAGCTCGGGCCAGACAGGAATACCGCGGCGGCGGGCGGCGGCCAGCTTTGGGTGGCTCCACGGAACGCCGGGGCTCGCCACGATGAGATCGATGTCGCGTTCGAAGAAGTGTTCCGAACCCGCTTCGATCGCCACTCCGCGCGGAAGACCTTTGCGAAGGGGCGACGCGCTGGCAGCGGCGTTGCTGTCGGACACGAGGACCGTGGCCCCCAGTTTTCCGAGAAGCCGGGCCGCGGCCACGCCGGACTTGGCGAGACCGACGACCAACGCGGTTTTCCCTTTCAGATTCATCATCTAAGTTTGAGCGAGGTCATCGCCAGCAGCGCGAGCACGACGGAAATGATCCAGAAGCGAAGCGTGACCTTGGTCTCCGGCCAGCCGAGCATTTCAAAATGATGATGAAGCGGCGCCATGCGGAAGACGCGGCGCTTGAAGACGCGAACCGAGCCGATCTGGATCAGAACCGAGAGGGCTTCGGCGACGAAAATGCCGCCGACGATCACGAGAATAAGCTCCTGCTTCACGGCGAGCGCGACGACGCCGATGGTTCCGCCGAGAAAAAGGGAGCCGGTATCTCCCATGAAGATCGCCGCCGGGTAGCCGTTGTAC
>JBBRXR010000501.1:0-1640 GCA_038238485.1 Elusimicrobiota bacterium
GCGAGAAGCTGGGCCGCTTGAAATTCATTGTTGACCGCGTCGGTGTGCGCGCCGGCGGCGCCGATGTCGAGATACGCGGGGTAGACAAAGAGCTTCTCGCCTTCAAAAAGTTTCTGCAGCGGCGTCTTGTCGCGGCTGAACACCGAGAGGTACGCGGTACCTGTTCCCGCTTCCACCTTCGCGAGCTTCGGCGAGACGACAGCGTAGCTGGCGCCCATGTCGGCCAGGCGCTTCACAACTTCCGGCGCGTGGAAGCCGCCGACGATGAGGATGCCGACCTTGGCGCTGTCCGTGCGGCGCGCGGCGGCGGCGAGGTTGTCGGCAATGCGCTCCGAGCGAACGTGCGCTTCGCGGTAGAAATCTTCGAACGCGGTGAGCTGCGCGTCGGCGCCGCCCAGCGCGTACTCCGTCCACTCGACGGGCGTCATGGAAAATTCGAGGAGCTTCTTCTTGAGCGTGAGGCGGCGGTCGGCGACGATCAGCCGGCGCTGCTCGGGCGTGGCGGCCGCGCGGTCAAACGCCGCTTTCTGCGCGGCGCCGGCGGCGAGGAGAAGCTGGTCAGCGTTGATGCCATCGGACAACAGCACGTAGCGGAGATAGGTCTGGAAGGTCGGCAGGCTGGAGAGCGACACGCCCTTGGCTTCGAGGAGACCGGAGATCGCGCGGTGATACGCGCCGAACGACATCGAGCCGTCGCGGTAGGCGAGGCTGAGCGACACGAGGCCGTCGATTTCCGCCTTCGACAATTTGCTGACGAGCTTCTCGAGCGCCGCGCGGCGTTCGCGGTCGGCGCGGTCGAAGTCGAGATGGCGCTCGAGGCGCCAGGCGTCGAGAAAACGGTTGGCCATGTCCTTCTGCGCCGGCGAGATGAGTTCGAGCGCGCCGATGCCGGACAGGAATTCGAGGTGATCGCCGAGGCCCGTGGCGCCCGATTCGTAGGTGCGCGCGGCGTTGTCGATGGCGGTGAGCTGCGGCGTGAAAACGATCTGCTTGGCCACCGA
This sequence comes from Elusimicrobiota bacterium, assembly GCA_038238485.1. GTDB lineage: Bacteria > Elusimicrobiota > Elusimicrobia > F11 > F11 > JBBRXR01. The sequence goes on from JBBRXR010000501.1 coordinate 1,002, forward strand.
GAGGCGCGTGGCTTCCGCGGCCATCGCGTCGTTGGCGGCGGGGCGTGCCTTCACGCCGGCGCGGTAAGCGTCGACGTTGCGGTCGTAATGCTCGGCGTCGTCGACGCCCCAGAAAATCGGCGGGTTCGCTTTCGACGTGATGCCCGCGAACGACGGCGCGCCGATGCGGTTCGAGAGCAGGAACGCGCGGGCGACCGCGTCGGTGACGGAGCGGTCCGGGTAACGGCGGAAGCGGGCCAAGTCGAAGAGGCCCACGGCGCCCTCGACGGCCACGATCCCGGCCTGGTCGGCGCCCATAAGGCGGAAAAGGAGGTCGGCGATGTTGCGCTGCGCGTCGGCGTTCAGGTGCACGTCCTGGATGACGATGAAGCGGCGGCCGGACAGCGGGCCCCGGGCGTTCACCGGAATGACCAGGTCGCGGACGGTCACGATCTCGGGCGGCAGGAGCTTCAGGAAAGCGGCGGCGGGGTTGTTGTTAAACGCATCGTGATAACGATTCGAAATGGCGGCGGGCTGGCGGGCGGCGGGGTTGATCGCGGAAATCGGGGTGGTGGCGTCCATGAGCCGGGCCAGACGGTCGTCGGCCGGGCGGGATTGGCGGCCGACGTCGTGCCCCTCATCGCCCCGAAGGAGCTCCAC
>JBBRXR010000502.1:0-1638 GCA_038238485.1 Elusimicrobiota bacterium
CGACGCGACGCCGGAACAGGATTTTATTTACGAGCCGAGCCGCGCCGAGTTGCTGAAGGAACTGCTTCCTCGCTACGTGAAAGCGCAGATGTACCGCATCCTTCTTGAGTCTCAGTCGGCCGAGCTGGCGGCGCGCATGGCGGCCATGGATTCCGCCACGAACAACGCCAAGGACCTCATCGCGTCGCTCTCACTTACGATGAACAAGGTCCGCCAGGCGTCGATCACCCGCGAGCTCGCCGAGATCGTCAGCGGCGCGGAAGCCCTGCAGGGTTAAGTTTTTCTTTTTGAAAATTAAGGAGTCATCGCTATGAAAGGCAAAGTCGTCCAAGTCATCGGTCCCGTTCTCGACATCGAGTTTCCGGAAGGCCAGCTTCCGAAAATCAACGAGGCCCTCGTCCTCCGGGACGAATACGACGCCGGCGCCACGCGGGTGAAGGTGGAGTTGACCCTTGAAGTCGCGTCCCATATCGGCGACAACACCGTCCGCACCATCGCGCTTGGACCCACGGAAGGAATCGCGCGCGGCATGAACGTGGAGGCCACCGGTGCCCCGATCACGGTCCCGGTCGGTCCGGCATCGCTCGGCCGTCTCGTGAACGTCCTGGGCCAGCCCACCGACGGCCTCGGCCCCATCGTTTCCAAGCACCATTATCCCATTCACCGCGAGCCGCCACCCTTCACCGATCAGGTGACGACGCCCCAGATCTTTGAAACGGGCATCAAGGTCATCGACCTGCTTGAGCCTTACTCGAAGGGCGGAAAGATCGGCCTCTTCGGAGGGGCCGGCGTCGGCAAGACCGTCATCATCCAGGAACTCATCAACAACGTGGCCACGCACCACGGCGGCGTCTCCGTGTTCGGCGGCGTCGGCGAGCGCACGCGCGAAGGCAACGATCTCTATCACGAAATGAAGGAAGCCAAGCTGGCCGATGGAAACCCGGTGCTCTCGAAGACCGTTCTGGTTTACGGTCAGATGAACGAGCCGCCGGGCGCGCGCATGCGCGTGGGCCTCACGGCCCTGACCAACGCGGAATATTTCCGCGACGAGGAAGGCCAGGACGTTCTCCTCTTTATCGACAACGTGTTCCGCTTCGTTCTCGCGGGCGCCGAAGTGTCGGCGCTCCTCGGCCGCATGCCGTCCGCCGTGGGATATCAGCCGACGCTCGGCCTCGAAGTGGGCTCGCTTCAGGAGCGCATCACCTCGACCAAGAAGGGGTCCATCACTTCCGTGCAGGCCGTGTACGTGCCGGCCGACGACCTCACCGACCCGGGCGTGGCGACGACGTTCGCCCATCTCGACGCGACCACCGTTCTCTCGCGCCAGATCGCCGAGCTCGGCATCTACCCGGCCGTCGATCCGCTCGAGTCGACCTCGCGCATCCTCGATCCCCGCATCGTGGGCGACGAGCATTACAATGTCGCGCGCCAGGTTCAGCAGATACTGAACCGCTACAAGGAACTCCAGGACAACATCGCGAACCTCGGCATGGACCAACTGTCGCAAGACGACAAGACGCTCGTGAACCGCGCCCGCAAGATCCAGAAGTTCCTGTCGCAGCCGTTCTTGGTGGCCACGCAGTTCACCGGTGTCGAAGGCCGCTACGTGAAGCTGCCGGACACCTTCCGCGCCTTCAG
>JBBRXR010000503.1:0-1616 GCA_038238485.1 Elusimicrobiota bacterium
GGCCCGATCGCGCATGTGTTCTCCCGTAAGCATGGCGACATGGAGCGTGACTACAACGCGTTCCAGGTGACCGCTTCCGCCTATTCACAGGGAAACGGCAACTTCCGCGACGTGAACCAAAACCGCCGCAACGACTTGCTTGTGAACCCGAAGCTTGGTACCTCGAACATCGACACGTTCTTCAATCTGCTTCAGCTCGACGGATACAACCCGCTCGTGATCAATCCCGTCAAGTTCTCGGTTCCGAAAGATGTGTTGAACCGCTTGGATCTCAACATGTCCGACCGCGCGCGCGCCGATTATGTCTCGCTGATCCGCCAGCCGGTCATGGTTGGGCAGATCTATGAATTCATCCGCCGCCACGCGTCTGACCCGCTCAATATCAACAATCAATTCCGGGACGTGATGAGCGCGTCGACTCCGCACCAAGGCGTCCAGCACGGCGAAGGCTTTTGGACCGACCATTGGACTTATAACCTCGATCACCTCGATCAGTACACGGGCCTTTTCCCTGAAAAGAAAAAGTGGTTGCTCTACGAGAAGAATGATTTCACGTTTTACGACTCGGACCATTTCGTGCGGCCCCGCCGCGAGAAGTATGTTGTCACGTCAGACAAGAAAATCCGCCAGTACAGCGCGGTCGTACACAGCCCGCAGAAGGAAGAGCTGCTGCGCTCCCGCGCGTCTCAACCCAATAAAGTTCGCACCGAAGCGGGACAAGGGGAAATCCTTCAGGTCAATTTGCTCGCGAAGCTGCTGGGCCTTTCGATGGTCAAGTTCAGCTCGCTTGATCCGGCCGGCGTCGGAATCGAAATGGACGCCGATAAACCCGGATGGTGCGACGCGCTGAACGGTCTGCCCGGCCTCATCGGTTCCTCGTCGCATGAAATGTTCGAGCTACACCGTCTCGTGCGCTTCATTCTCGACGTGGCGCTTCCTCTTTCTGAGAACAAGGCCATCGACATTCCGTCGGAATTCTATTCGCTGCTCCGAGACCTCGAAGAAGGCCTCGAACTCGACAACGGCAAGGATTTCGCTCCCGTTTGGGACAGGATGACCACAGCGCGCGAGGACTTCCGTTCCCGCACGTTCATGGGAATGTCCGGTAAAACGCGGAACATTCGTATCCAGGAATTGAGAAATTTTTATACGAAAGCAGACGTGGTGCTCAGGCGCGCCGTGAAGAAGGTCTGGGACCCGGCGACGGGCGTCCCGACGTCGTATTTTTATTATGAAGTGGACGCGGCCAATTTGGCCGAAGGTTGGCGGCAAGCGCTCGGCAAGCTGGTCTGGAAGCAGCACCGTGTGGTGCCGTTCCTTGAGGGGCCGGTCCATGCGATGAAATCGCTGAAGCCCGGCGACGCACGCAAGCTATACAACGCGGTCCGGAAGTCCGACCTTCACGATGGAAAACTCGGGATGTACAAAATCAATGCACCGATCCAGAAAGAGACGTCCGAACTCGGCCGCGTCAGCGTTTTCTCTCCGGGCTGGCTGGAAAATGAATCTATTTTCCTCCACATGCATTACAAATACCTTCTCGAAATCCTTCGCGCGGGCATGATCGACACTTTCTTCAAGGAAATTGAGACGGGTTGGATCGCTTTCATGGACCC
>JBBRXR010000504.1:0-1593 GCA_038238485.1 Elusimicrobiota bacterium
CGGTTCTTTCTGTCGTGAAAGTAAATGGCCTGGCCGACGCGATTGAGACCCTCAACGACTGCGCCTTCGGCCTTTCCAGTTCCATTTATACGCGGGACGTGAACAGCGCCCTCACGGCGGTGCGCGATATCGAAGCGGGCATCGTTTACGTGAACGGCCCCACGATCGGCGCCGAAGTTCACCTGCCGTTTGGCGGCATCAAGGGCAGCGGCAACGGCCATCGCGAGGCCGGAAAAACCGGGCTCGACATTTTCACCGAGTGGAAAACCGTGTACGTTGATTACAGCGGCAAGCTCCAACGCGCCCAGATCGACAACTCATGAGAAAAAACGATTTCCTAACGCCCGCTCCGGAGAATTACGTCTGGCCGCGCTGCCCGGAAGCCGATCAATTCATCGAAGACACGATCCGGCTTTTCCTCAAGTGCCACAACTTCGCGGCGCGGCTGGCCGAGCGGATGAAGACGGAAACGAGCACCACCTTTTCTTCCTGGACAGACCATCTCCTTCTCCCGCGCCGCAGCGGGAGCGCCGTCGCGCTCGCGCGCCTGGGCTTCATCGAGGACAAAAAAGCGAAGCGGCCCGCGAGCGCCGCCGTCTTCGTCCATCCCTTTGCCGACCTTCCGAAGGTCCTGCTCTCGCCAAAGTTCCGCGACGTGAGCGCGGCGATCACTGTCGACGATCTGTGGCGCTTCCAGATGGCGCATGGCCTGACGCTGCCGATCCTGGGCGCGCCGCTGTCAACTTACCGCGAGATGCGCGTCGCGGAAGGCGCGAGCGACCTGGTCGTCGTTGAGCGACGCGGCGCGCAAAACTTCATGCCCGATCAGCGGGACCGCGCGGGCGCCTACGTGAAACATTTTGAGCGATGGGCCGCGCGGCCACGCAAGTTCGCGTCGGACGCCGCCGGCATGAAGGAAACGCTGAGGCTGGCTCGGGAGATGGCGAAGGAACTCGGGACCGGTCCGGCCGCGCACATCTTCCTCGAGGGGGAACGGATCTACTGGCAGGGTCGCAACCGCGCCGCCCAGGTGCAAAAACAACGACAGGACACGCTCGGTCTCGGCTGGGCGAACCACGACCACCACACCTTTCGGTCCGGCCGCGCTTGTTTCCCCGCGCTGATCGACGTTCTGCGGACACTCGGATTCAAGAAGCGCGAACGCTATTACGCTGGCGCCGACGCGGGCTGGGGCGCTCAGATCATGGAGCAGCCGGAAGCGGGCTCGGTGATTTTCGCCGATGTCGACCTGTCGCCACTGGACGTGAGCGTCGATTTCTCCGAGATCGCCCTTCCGGATCTAAAACGCCCGGGAACCGTCGGGCTCTGGTGCGCGCTGCACGGCGAATCCATTCTTCAGGCCGGCATGCATCACCTGGAGGCCAAGTTCGACTACGCGCTTCTTCGTCAGGATCTCCAGTCGCGCGACATCGAGACAATGCCGCCGTTCAGCGACTTCACTTTTCTCCGCCAGGCGTTCACGAAGGCGGAGATGTGGTCGGTGCCGGAGGCGCGATTGGCGGAGCTGCTGGCCGCAGGCAAGCTCTCGCCGGAAGCGCACCAGCAGATCCGCGAGAACGGCGCCGTGGGAAG
>JBBRXR010000505.1:0-1581 GCA_038238485.1 Elusimicrobiota bacterium
CCGCGTACATCTCGTCGCGGAACGTCGGGGCACCGGTATCGAAACACACGCCCACGTAGTCCGGCCGCTCTTCCTTCAGGACCTTCGAAAGCATTCGGGTGAAGCCATAAATGGCGTTCACCGGCTCTCCTTTCGAGGTGGTGAGCGGTGGGACCGCGTGGTAGGCACGGTGAATGTAATTGCTGGCGTCAAACAGGCACAACTTGGGCATGAATTGGTTCGGTGAGTCGACTGGTTCGGAAAAAAGGGAAAAAAGGAAGGCGGCGGGCTGGGTCGGTGGCGGGCCTTATTTCAACAAACGGTCCACCTCTTCACGCCATTCATCGGCCATCGCAGGGGTAAAGCCGGTCCATATCTTCGAAACCTTCCCCTCTTTATCAATAACGACAAACGTCGGGATGCCACGGACCCCGTATCGGCGGTCGACCTGGCTCTCTCCCGAGAACAACTGACGGTGCTTGATGCCCTTCGCGGCGACGAAATCCACGACCTTGTCGGGGTTGTCGTCAACGCTGATGCTGGCGATCTCCAGGTTTTTGCCGGCATATTGCTCGTGAAGCTTGATGAGCTCGGGCACCGACATCTGACACGGCGGGCACCAGGTGGCCCAGAAATCAAGAAAAACAACCTTGCCATGCTGCGCAGACAGCGTGAAGTCTTTGCCGGACAAATCGGTGAGGGTGAAGTCGGGAGCGAGCTGACCGATCATCGCGGAGGATTCGGCGCGTCTGATTTTCTTCGGTTTCCCCAGGTTCGACAATTTCGAGCAACCGGCGATGACGACCGCGCAGACGAGCGCGAAGGAAGCCAAAAGATTGAAGTAGCGGTTGTACGTTTTGATTGGGATTGACCTGTCAGGCTCGGGCGTCTGCCGCGCACCGGATCGGCATGGAATGCGTTAGAACAGCTTTTCGAGAATGGACTTCAACTCGGGCTTCGGACGCACGCCGGTGAGTTGCTCAACAAGCTTGCCATCCTTGAAGAACAGGATCGCAGGGATCGCTGAAATCTGGTAGCGGGTGGCCGTGCCGGGGTTGTCGTCGGTGTTGAGCTTCAAGACCTTCGCCCGGCCGCTGTACTCGGTCGCGAGTTCGGCGATCATCGGAGAAAGCATGCGGCACGGACCGCACCACGGCGCCCAGAAATCGACAAGCACAGGGCCGGTCGCCTGAAGCACTTCTTTTTCAAAATTCTGATCGGTGACTTGGATTTCGCTCATAGGAAGGTGTGAACTGAGGGAATTCTAATACAGCTCCGCAGAGCTGTCAACGAAACTATTCCTCCGCCTTTTTCTTGTCCCACATCTCGCGGGAACGATCCCACAGCTCGCGCCACTCGGCCTGCTCCCGCTTCCACGCGGAGCGAAGGTCTTCCAGTTCCCGGCGCGCGGCCGACATTTTCTCATCGAGAAAGGCGATTCGCTCCGTTTTGGCGGAGAGTTCCGCCGCGTCCGCGGCGGTCCGCCGGGACGAGTCCTCGGCGTCCTTGCGAAAGGCGTCCATCCGCTCGGAGAGGTCCTTGATGGCCGATTCCCGGCGGTCGAGCTCGCTGCGAAGGAGATCGATCTTCGACTCCATCGAC
>JBBRXR010000506.1:0-1567 GCA_038238485.1 Elusimicrobiota bacterium
GAGCACGGCCGCCACATCGCCGACCATCTGGAATGGGGCGGCGAGCTCAGCACCAATCACTACCTGTCGGACCTGCTCGGCCTGGCCTATCTCGGCCGCGCCTTGAAGGAACGCCCGATGTTCGAGTTCGCGCTGCGTGAACTGGCGTCGGAGATTTTCAACCAGACACGCGCCGACGGTTTCGACCACGAATCGTCAACGGCGTATCATCGTCTGGTCCTCGAGATTTTCTTTTTTTTCGGCCTCGCCGCGACGCCTGGGCCCGACGACAAGAACGCCCGCCGGGCCGCGCTTGAGCGGACCGTGGGCATTCCCTTCGTGGAGCGCTTTCGCCTGATGGCGCGCGCTCTTTCCGGCATCCTCGATAATCAGGGGCGCGCTCCCTTCCTCGGCGACAACGACAGCGGACATGTTCATTCCCTTTTGCACCGCGAGGACGCCGACATGGCGTATGCCGTCGACCTGTCGGCGCTTCTCCTCGGCGAGGACAGTTTCCGCCGGGGCGGCTCGGCGGGGAGCGAAGGCGTCTGGTTCTTCGGATTCGAGGCAGCGCGCCGTCTGGCGAACGTCGGCGGAACAGGGGCGCCCTCGGCGCCGGGCGAATCAGGCATCGCCGTCCTGCGCGGGCCGAACGACGTTCTCGTGTTCGCCGCCCAGCCCAACGGCACCCGCGGCGTTGGCAACCACACACACAACGACAAACTGAGCTTCTGCCTGACCGTCGGCCGCGACGCATTTCTGACGGACCCGGGCACGCTGACCTACACGGCCGTTCCGGAGGACCGCAACGCGTTTCGCCGCACCGCCGCGCACAGCACGGTGCAGGTCGACGATTTCGAACAAAACCGCATCATTCCCGAACAGCTTTTCGCGCTGGCCGACGACGCCACGCCGACCATCCTTCAATACAAGGACGGCGTCCGCGTGGCCGGGCATCATGACGGCTACTCGCGCCTGATCGACCCCGTTCTCCACAAGCGGTCCATCGAGCGCATCGCGTCGCCGCTGAGCTGGATCATCGAAGACGAGCTTGAGGCGGCGGCCGATCATGACCTTTCGTGGAAATTCATCTGCGGTCCCGGCATTGAGGCGGTCGTCGACGGGCCCGGCGTGGTCCGTCTTGTGGGCGAGGAGGGCGAGCTCGAGATCAAGGCGCATCCCGCAACGCTCCGTTTTCAGATCGAAAAAGGCCGCCTCGCGCCGGCCTACGGCGTGGAGATCGAGAGCGCGGTTGTCTCGGCGGCGTGGAAGGGAAAACTTCCGTTCCGGGCGACCTTCACCGCCGTGTGGCGGATGAAAGAGGGCGTGCGTTAAATGGCGGTCTCCACGGGTCTCATCGCCGTCGTTCCCGCGCCGGAGGGGACGTCGCTCCAGATGATCCGCGACGCCATCGATTTTTGCCGGCAGTCGCGTGAGATCATGCGCGTGCTGGTCGCCTCGTCCCAGCCGATTGAACAGGACGTCATCAACGAAGGCGCCTGGTTCTACCCCGCCACGCCGTCGTCCCTTAATCAGCCCATCCCGCGGACCGCACTTCTGGCTGAAGTCGCCGCTTATTACGAGAAAC
>JBBRXR010000507.1:0-1560 GCA_038238485.1 Elusimicrobiota bacterium
CCCGCCGGCCTCGCGACCTTCCGTTCCAGCCAGGTGACGTTCCAGCAGGCGCCGATGCCGCTGGACACCTCCTATCAATACATGGGCTACGCCCAGCCGCTGTACGCCCAGGGGTCTCTCGGCGTCGGCATCGTGAACCTGGGGTCGAAGAACGTGCCGCGCATCGACGCCAACAACTCGACCATCGGCAGCTTCGACAGCCGGGAAACGGGATACCTCGCCGCCTACGCCCACCGGTTCGGCGACAAGCTGAGCCTCGGCGGCACCGGCAAGATGGTCCAGAAATCCATCGACGGCCGGTCCAAGTCCGGCTTCGGCGCGGACTCCGGTCTGCTGTACCGCCGCAACGAGACGCTGTCGTTCGGCGTCATGCTGCGGAACCTGCTGGCGCCGACCTACGACTACGCCACGGACAAGGAAACCTTCCCGCGCGTGCTCCGCACGGGAGTCGCGAAGCAGTGGCTGAACCAGCACCTCACCACCGCCCTCGACATCGGCAAGACCATCGGCACCTCGCAGGGGTGGAAATGGAACGCGGGCGTCGAAGGCTATGCCGTCGACAACGTGTTCCTGCGCGCCGGTCTCAATGAGACGGAGATCGCGGGCGGCCTCGGCATCAAGTGGCGCTCGCTCCAGTTCGACTACGGCATCGGCTTCCAGACGCTCGGCACCCAGAACCGCTTCTCGGTAAAAATGGTGTTCGGCGGCTACGAAGTCGACATGAAGGCCAGCCCAAAGGTCTTCTCGCCCGTCGGCCTCGTGAACAAGACGACCTTCAAAATCCGCACCACGCACCGCGACCGCATCGTGAAGTGGATCATGACGATCCGCGACGCGAAGGGCGACGTCGTGCAGACGTTTCAGGGCTTCGACGCGCCGCCGGACTCCCTCGAGTGGGACGGCAAAGACGCCCAGGGACGCGTGGTCGACGCGGGACGCTACACTTACCGCATGATGATCACCGACGCCAAGAACCAGACGGAGAAAACGCCCCAGCGCACCGTCCGCATCGTGGCGCCGACGCCCTTCGAGATCGAAGCGAAGTAAAGCCAACACTTCACGGAAAAGAGGGAGGGCGTGCTGCCGCGCGCCTCCCTCTTTTCTTTTTTGAATCCCATTCTTTTTTGAGGCGTTTCTTCCGATTTGTCATTCCGGCGAAGGCCGGAATCCAGACCGACGCGCTGAGGGTGCGAGCGGAGCGCGTCGGTGGACCGGGACTTATCAAACGGAACGGCCATGGGCCACGTGAGGCCCGCCGCACGGGTTATCACGCTCTGTCCAACGCCACATTCGCCCGCATGAACGGTTTATGGTCTAGATTCCCGCCTTCGCGGGAATGACGGCGCAGGGCGCCCCGCCCCTTAACCGGGACGCGCCACTTTTCTCGTACAATCAGGGCATGACCATCTGGGGCATGTCCACGTTCGAGTTCATGGAGTTCCTGAGCTACGTCGTCACCGTCGTCGGCTTTCCCATTGCGATCATTACGCTGGCGCTTGAGAACCGGCGCGAGCGGCAGAACGACGAAGAAGAGCTCAACCAGCGCCTGTCCGACGAATA
>JBBRXR010000508.1:0-1558 GCA_038238485.1 Elusimicrobiota bacterium
GGTCCAGAAGGCCCAGTTGGATTCTCCACAGGGCCTTGGGGCTGACGTCCAGCGATCCCTCGATGCGGATGCCGATGCGGTGGTACACCTCATCGCGAACGTGAAGGTTATAAAAGGGGAAAAAGAGAATGGTCGCGATGACCTTGAGCACAATGTCGAAAACAGTGAATGGGCTGTGGAGCTCCTCGTCTTCGAGGGCCGGAGCGTCGGTTCGGCGCATCGTCGTGGATTCTTCCGCACCGATCTGGCGCCTGGTGCGGGAGAAGCCCGCGTCCCGAAGCGCATGCTGCCAGTGCCAGCCTTCGTTGATGTCGCGGATCTTGCTGAGGCTGGCCCGGTCGAGAACGATGACCTCGCCCGGCACCGAAGAGGAGCGGGCCCACAGGTGCATCATGGCGTCGAAGAGCCCGCTGGGCGGGCCGTTCTCCGGGAACGACAAAGTCACCGCCGCGGGCCCGGCGGCGGGCGGAATGACGGAGGTGAACCGGAAGACTGCTTCCGTCTTCCACTTCACGTGCTTCTCGAGCGAGAGAAAACGTTTGGCCAGGAAAGCGAGGAACCAGGACGACATGCCAGCCGGGGCGCGGACGACCACGTCGATAACGCCGGGCGCCGTAAAAGTAACCGCCGTCCAGAGCCGCGTGGTGAGCTGCGAGCTTTCCAGGCGTGAGAAGCTTCCGGCTTCCGGTTTGAGCGCGCTGGCCGCCCAAAGCGCCAGTTCGCGCGTGCGCCCGTCGACGGATTCTCTCGACAGACGATCAAGGTCCTCCAGAAGCGTCTGTCGGTCTTTTTTGTGACGTGCCCGCTGAAGCACGCGCAGGGCCTTCATGAAAATTCTCTCGTCGCCCGACCACAGAAGGGAACGCACGCGGTCCGACATACCGGAAAATCCGGTCTTCTCCACCCGGTCGAGGAAAGAGAGCGCCATGTCCCGAAGGGTCGTGGCCCGCGCCTCGCCCGCCAGAGAAAGGGTCTGCGCGAGTTCCGGGCCCGAGGTCGGGAGATCGTCCATGCGGAAGGCGCGGACCACCCGTGAGCGAATGGTGAGCTCGCGCCCGGTGGCCGACGGCGGGCCCCAGGTGAGTTGCCATGCGTCGCTGGCCACAAGGTCCGAGATCCGGTTGAGGTCGGCCTCCTGGATCGTCGGGCCCTCGATGTTCAGGCGAAGAACGAATTCGTCATTTTCAATGTTCGCGCTGATCACGATCCGCGTGCGGCCGCGCTGAAGGGCGAGCTGACCGATTTCCTGGAGAAACCACGGCGCGAGAACGGGAAAGTTGGTGGGCAGCGGTTCGGCGTGCTGGACAAAGGCGCTGGCAATGTCGGCGACGGTTTCGTCCCGGCCATCGCGGAGATATTCGGTCAGGGTCGTCTTATCGTCGAAGGTGAGCTCGAAACTATAGATGGGGGACCCCCCGTCCTGAGCGTTCGAGGCCGGTCCGGCGCGGTACTGCGACGGCCGGTTTCCGGTGCGAAGCGCGTTCCGGTCCGTTCCGGCGAGATACGAAAACAGAAAAACAATCAGGTTGACCAGAGCCACCATCGAACCGAAGAGAAC
>JBBRXR010000509.1:0-1556 GCA_038238485.1 Elusimicrobiota bacterium
GACGGTGTCGCCGGCGATGCGCTTGTTCTGCTGGGGAAGAAATTCCATGGCGAAGTGAACGCCGTTCAGTTCGCGCCCGGGCACCGGCAGGTCGCGCGATTTTTCCGATCCGCCACACAGGGCGACGGCATCGAAATCCTTCAAAAGGGACTCGATGGTGACGTCTTTCCCCACATGGGCGTTGGTGCGGAACTCGATGCCTTCGGCCTTGTAGAGATCCACGCGGCGGTCGACGATCCTTTTCTCGAGCTTGAAGTCCGGGATGCCGTAACGAAGGAGGCCGCCGACGCGGTCGCTCTTCTCGAAAACGGTGACGAGGTGACCGGCCGAGTTCAGCTGCGAGGCGGCCGCGAGACCGGCGGGGCCGGAGCCGACCACGGCCACTTTCTTGCCGGTGCGCTTCAGCGGCAGCTGCGGCTTGATCCAGCCTTCCGCGAAACCTTTCTCGATGATGCTGTACTCGTTGAGCTTGATGCTCACCGGCGGCGAAATGATTCCGAGCACGCAGGCCACTTCGCAGGGCGCCGGGCAGACGCGACCGGTCATCTCGGGCAAATTGTTCGTGCGCATGAGACGCTCGAGAGCGTCCTTCCAGCGGTTGCGGTAGACGAGGTCGTTCCAGTCCGGGATCAGGTTGTCGACCGGGCAACCCCAGTGACAGGTCGGAACGCCGCAGTCCATGCACCGGGCCCCCTGCTCGCGGACTTTCTCTTCCTTGATCGGGATGGTGACTTCCTTGTAGTCGCGAACCCGCTCCTCGACTGGGCGGTAGGGCAGGTCTTCTTTCGGGAATTTGATGAAGCCGCGTGGGTCGCCCATGGTTATCGCGCTCCCGCCGGCGTGGAGGTCCCGACGACCGCGGGCTTGGCCGCGGCGCGCTCGCTCAGGGCGCGACGGTATTCCTGTGGAAACACCTTCACGAACTTCGTGAGCGCCTTGTCCCAGTCGGCGAGGAGGCGCTGGGCCACCGCGCTGCCGGTGTACTGGAAATGTTTCTGAACCAGGTCCTTGAGAGCCACCTTGTCGTCGGTTTCGGCGACGGATTCGAGGTCCACCATGCCGAGGTTGCAGCGGGTCTTGAACGTGCCGTCGCCGTCGTAAACGAACGCGATGCCGCCGCTCATGCCCGCCGCGAAATTGCGGCCGGTCCGGCCGAGAACGGCCACGATGCCGCCGGTCATGTATTCGCAGCCGTGGTCGCCCACGTTTTCCACGACCGCTTTCGCGCCGCTGTTGCGGACCGCGAAACGTTCGCCGCCCATGCCGCGGAAGAAGGCCTCGCCTTTCACCGCGCCGTAGAGCGCCACGTTGCCGATCACGATGTTCTCTTCGGGAACGTAGGTGGCTTTCTTCGACGGATAAACGACGATGCGTCCGCCGGAGAGGCCCTTGCCGATATAGTCGTTCGCCTCACCCTCGAGCTCGAGGGTGATGCCGGGAGCGAGCCACGCGCCGAAGCTCTGGCCGGCGGAACCGGACAGCTTCACGTGGATCGTGTCCGCCGGAAGACCGGCGTCTTCAAACCGTTTGGACACTTCGCTGGAGAGAATCGCGCC
>JBBRXR010000510.1:0-1539 GCA_038238485.1 Elusimicrobiota bacterium
AGGATCGCGCCCTGCAGGCGATCACGGCCGGTGCCAAGGTTGGCGGCGACGTGCGCGGACAGGACTACCAGATCGCGGCCAAGAAGGCCGAGGCGGCAGACGCCATCAAGAAGTTCAACGCCGACCAGAAACAGCAGGTCTTTGACAACTCCTTCAGGAAAGCGGCAGGCGTGTCCGGAGGATACGGTGACATGGCGGCGGCTGAGGAAGAACGGCGTCGCCGGAAGGATCAGTTCACGGGCTCGATGATCGGCACGGGTGGAAGCATCGTCACCGGCCTGGCGGGGAGGTAATCACGTGCTCAACCGCCTGAAGCTCTACGACAACCCTGAAGACGAGGCGCGCCTGCGAAAGTGGGCGGGCCTCGACCCGACCGATCAGCCGAACCCCGACCGCGCGGCGCTCGAGCGCTTCGCTGGCCTGGAGCCGCTTGGCACGCCGAAGCCGCCGCCCACGGAACCTCCGATGGATCCGCGCGGCGCCATCCCGCGCGCGCCAGGCGCCCCACCGCCGCCGGACATGACCGGAATGCCGAAACCACCGGCCGCCGGTGGGGGCACCGACATCATGTCCATCATCGGCAAGGCGCTCTCCGGTCTCGGCGACGCGACGACGTCGGCCTTCGGCGTGCGCGGAGGGGGAACCCATTTCCTCGACAGCGCCAACGCCATGGACGAGGCCCAGCGCAAAGAAAAGATCATGGCTGCCCAGATGGAAACCGAGCGCGGCGACAAGGCGCGGGAATTCTCGCTTAGAGAACGTTCGGAGAGACGTCAGGAAGGCGTCGACCAGCGCCAGGAATCAGAAGCGCAGCGCAAAGCGAAGGGAGAAGCGGACAAGAACGATCCGAATTCCGCTGTTTCTAAACAGGCCCAGTCGGAGTTCGCGAAGATCGTCGGAGAGGACGCCGTGCGCGGCGTTTCCGCGGCGAACATTCAGAAGGTGACCGACCTCGCGGTGCAAGTCCGGAAAAAAGATGACAATGGAAATCGATTAAACCGCCAGCAGCTCGAGGCATTGAAATCCGGCGACACGGCCGAAATTGACAAAGCTTTCCCGGGTGGAATTCCGGCGAACATTCTTAAGACCGGGACTTCTTTCGGTAACAGGTCGCAAATCAGCGCCCCCGACGTTATCAGAATGAACGAAGGTGGAACGGTGGCACGGATGCTGCCAGACGTCGCTCAGGCCATCCAGAAGAACGCCGACCTGTTCGACCCGAAAGCATCGTTCTCGACTCTCAATCCGTTTAACGAACGCGCCAGAACCGTCGACGCGCAATTGAGGGCGGCGTCGCAATCGTTTGGACGTTACATGGAAGGCGGCGTTCTTCGAAAAGAGGATGAGGAAAAATATCGCCACATGTTCCCCAAAATCGGGGATCCGAAAAACGTCGCGACCAATAAGCTGGTCATCATTTCCCGCCTACTCGCCAAGAAATACCAGTCGGACCGTAAAGCTCTCGCGGATTCTGGCTACGACGTGCGCGGTCTTGGAGAACTGCCGATTCCGGAGTCCATCTTCAGCGACGCGCCAGCC
>JBBRXR010000511.1:0-1519 GCA_038238485.1 Elusimicrobiota bacterium
CGGGCTCGTCCGCCGGCTCATCCAAGGTCCTCGACAACATCGCGAGCGCGCTCGGCAGCTACCTGCCCACGCAACTTTCGGACATCATCAAGAACCAGGCCATCACCGTTCTCTTTCAGCCCATCATCGACATGCGCAACGACGACGTCATCGGTCACGAAAGCCTCGTGCGCGGTCCCGCCGGAACCCCGCTCGAATTTCCCGATGCGTTGTTCCAGACCGCGCGCACCAACAACCAGACGCTCGACCTCGACATTCTGTGCATGAAGCGCGTGCTCGCCGCCTCGCAGGAATTCCACAAGGGCATGAAGCTTTTCATGAACATCTTCCCCGAGACGCTGCTGGAGGAAAAACGTTTTCACGCCGAGATTCTGGCCGACGAGCGTGCCAAGGACGTGGACATCATCATCGAAGTGGCGGGTTCGAGCCGCTCGAACGATGCCGGCAACCTGTACAAGACCCTTTCCCGGCTGAAAGAGCGCGGTCTTAAGATCTGCCTCGATGCGCAGGTGGCGCTCGAGGGCAACGGCCTGCGGCTCCTGCCGGAGCTCAAACCGGACTACATCAAGCTCAACATGATGCAGTACAAAGAGATGTTCAACGATTTCCAGAAGCAGGACGAGTTTTTCCGCACGGTCCAGCTCGTGCGCCACTCGGGTTCCGAAGTGATCTGCACGAAACTCGAGTCTCGCGCGGACAGCTTTCTCGCCATGCGGGCCGGCGTCGCGCTCGGCCAGGGCTTCCTCTTCGCCCGCCCGGCCATGGTCCCCCAGAAGATCGCCCAGTAACGGCCCGCCTTCCGCCGCCGCCCCCGTAAGGTAGAATACCGCTCATCCTTCTTTATTATTCCGGAGGTCTTTCCTTGAAAGCGTCCCCGATTTACCGTTTCGACGGCAACGACGGCCACTTCCGCGCCGACAACGCAGACCAGCTCGGCTCCGTCTACTTCCCGATCGCCAATGAACTCGGCCTTCTCTCGGCCGTCACGCCCGACCTCGCCGGCGACATCAAGCTCGACCAGCACACCTTCTTCAACCAGCCCGTCGCCTTTGAAGACCTTCACCTCACCCGTGCGGCGCGAAATTTCTGGCTCAACCTGAAAGGACCGAAGGCCACGCCGTGGTCCGTCACGGGGCGCTCCGTGTGGCAGCGAGCGGCCTCGGGCGAAACCGTCGAGCTCGAAGCGGGATTTCTCTGGCAGCGCGTGACGCGCACGAACAAAAAACTCGGCATCCAGGCGACGGTGCTCAGCTTCGTCCCGTCGACGGGCGGAACCTTCGAGATCATGCGCGTCGAGATCCGAAACATTTCTAAAAAGCCGGTCACCTTCTCGCCGGTCGCCGCTATTCCCATGTACGGCCGCTCGGCCGACAACCTCCGCGATCATCGCCACGTGACGTCGCTGCTCAACCGCGTCGAGCGCGAGAAGAACGGTCTGAAGCTTAAGCCCACGATGACGTTCAACGAGCGCGGTCACCTCATCAACCACACGGAATATTTCGTGATCGGCGCCGACGAC
>JBBRXR010000512.1:0-1512 GCA_038238485.1 Elusimicrobiota bacterium
ACGGGCGGCGGAGTCGCCGTCATTCCATAGCTTGGCCATCAGGCGGGCGGCGGAATCCTTGACCGCGGGCTTGGGCGCTTTGGAGTCGGCCCCGAGGCGATGCTTGATTTCGGCAGCCTGAACACGCGCCGCGTCGTTGCCCGGCTCCAGGATGAGGACCCGTTCAAAAAGCGTGAGGGCCTCATTGAGGCGGCCGGCGTCCTTCGCCTTCATCCCGTCCGCGTAGAACCCGCCGGACACCTCCCCCATCAGGCGCTTGCGGTCCTCCGGCGTCCATTCCGCGGGTGACGCCGAGGATTTCTTCTCGGTCTTATGGCTCTTCTTTTCGAACGCGCTGCCCATGTTCTGGCGCGGGGCGGCGAAAAGAGACGCCGGGATCAGAATAACGCCGGCGGCGATCGAGAGGAAGAAGGGGCGGGTCATGGCGAAACAAGTGTAAGCCGGGGAGGGCCGGGACGCAACGGCAGGTGATGGAAATCCGATCGGCGGTCCCGCCGGTAAAATTGGATAATGGGATCACATTTGGCGGGAGGTATTTCCTTGGAATCCGAACAACGTTTGACATGCCGGACGCACATGGGTCTCGATGCCCGCTTCTCCCTGAAAGGCGCTTCGGCCACATACGCGCCGGACCGGACCTTTGATACCGAACACGTCCGCATCGAGTTCGACCTCGACATCGTCCGCGAGCGACTTCGCGGCACCTGCCGCACCCGTCTCCGCGCCCTGAAAGGCGAAACCACGGAAATGGTTTTCGACGCCGTGAATTTCAACATTCATGGCGTGCGCTGGAACGGCCGCCGCGTGAAATACACATACAAGGACGGCCAGATCCGCGTTCAGGCGCCCAAGCCCGTGGCCGCCGACACCCGCGTGACGGTCGACATCGATTACGAGGTGGTCAAACCCAAGCTCGGCCTCCATTTCATCAAGCCCGATCGCCGATATCCCAAGCGCCCCACTCAGGTCTGGACGCAGGGCGAGGACGAATACGCCCGGTACTGGTTTCCCTGCCATGATGCGCCGCACGATCGCACGACGACGGAAGTGATCGCCACCGTTCCCGCTGGCTTCACCGCCGTCTCGAACGGTAAGCTGGTCGCCTCCTCCGTCAACCGCGGCCGCCGCACCGCTACCTTTCACTATCTTCAGAGCATCCCTCACGCTACCTACCTCGTGACCCTCACGGTGGGCCGCTTCTCCGAGATAAAGGACAAATGGCGCTCAGTTCCCGTCCAGTATTTTTGCGAGAAGGGCCGCGAGGACGACACGCGTCGCGCCTTCGGCAAGACGCCGGTCATGCTCGAGGTCTTCTCGAAGTTCATCGGCGTTGCCTATCCCTACGCCAAGTACGCGCAGATCGCCGCCGCCGACTTCATCTACGGCGGAATGGAAAACACCTCGGCCACGACGCAGACCGACGCCGCTCTACTCGACGCGCGCTCGGCCATCGATTACACGAGCGACGAGCTGGTCGCCCACGAACTCGCACACCAGTGGTTCGGCGATTAC
>JBBRXR010000513.1:0-1508 GCA_038238485.1 Elusimicrobiota bacterium
ACCTTCACCACTTCACCCGTGCGGCCCGCTTCGCGCGCGCCGGTCGGGAAGGCCATGGGGCGGACGGTCGCCATTTCAGGACGATGTCCGCGGATGCAGAGAATGGTCGCCATGAGCGTGCCGCCAAACGACGGACGGATCGCGTTCATGATGCCGGCCTTTTCCTTGTTGATTTCGAGTTCGGTCACGTCCGCGGTGATTCCCGTATTCGCGAGAACGGCGACGCGGCTCGCGAAGGAACGACCGAGAATGGACGCGGGCATCAACAGCTTATTCGGCTTCTCTTTGATGATCAGTTCGACGAGGAGATTCGCATAAAGTTCGTCGACGAAGTTTTCCAGAGAATCGTGCTCGAGGACGTAAACCTTGTCGGCGCCATACTCATACAGATCGTTGGCATACTGCGCGACGTTCTTGCCGATGATCACGGCGCAGAGCTTTTCGTTGAGTTCGCTGGCCAGCTTTTTCGCGACGCCGAGAAGCTCGAACGCCGTCGGCATCATTTTGCCGTGGCGGACTTCAGCGTAGATCCAGACGTCCTTGTGGGTGGCCGGTTCAATGGGAATGGCGAGAATCGATTGTTCGTTGGACATGGTTTTTTTCTTTATTTCCTCAGATGAGATGCAGCTCGCGCAGCTTGGCGACGAGGTTCTTGGCTTTCTCTTCGGGAGTCGCTCCGGTGATGGTGACGCCGCCGGTTTTCATCGGCGGGCGAAAGCTCTTCGCGACGATCGTCGGGGAGCCCTTGAGACCAACGCAGGCGATGTTGGCGCCAATGGCGGCGCCGTCCCACTTCGGGATCTCGGCGGCCTTGGCCTTCATCTTGCCCTTGAGCGACGGAACGCGGGGCTCGTTGATTTCCTTCACGACGGCGATGACCGCGGGAAGGTCCATCTGGAGGACGTCGGAACCGTCTTCCATCATGCGATGGACAGTGATCGTTCCGCCCTTACCGATGCCGTTCGACTTCACGTCCTCAACCTTGCGGACGTAAGCGACGTTCGGGAAATCGAGCCAGGCGCCCAGTCCCGGGCCGATGTGGCCCGTGTCGCCGTCGTTGGTCTGCTTTCCGCAGATAACAAGGTCAACGGGTTTGAATTCCTTGGCGATTTTCTCAATGCCTTTGAAAAGGGTGTAGGACGTGGCCCAGGTGTCGGCGCCCGCGAACTCGCGGCCGCAGATGTGGAAGCCCTGGTCGGCGCCGCGGGCGATCGCATCGCGAAGCGCCTGCTCGGCCTGAGGCGGGCCCATGGTGATCACGGAAACCGTGGTGTCGCCGCCCACGCGTTCCTTGATGCGGACCGCTTCTTCGATAGCGTATTCGTCGAACGGGTTAATGGCGGCGGCCATGCCCTCGCGTTTGAGGGTGCCGGTGACCGGGTCGATTTGAACGTTATCGGTGGCCGGAGTCTGTTTAATACAAGTGACGATATGCATGGATAAAATGAACCTCGGATTAAGTCAATTTGCTTGAGGAGGGCGCGTACATCGGTGGACGGCTACCGTCA
>JBBRXR010000514.1:0-1476 GCA_038238485.1 Elusimicrobiota bacterium
AGCTCATAGGCGCTCTTCACCTTCGCCGGGCTGTCCACGCGGACGCAGGTGATGATCTTCAGGAGCTGCTGGAGATGGTCGAAGACGAAGAAGTCCCCGCCGATGAGGAACTGCGCGCGCGGCCACGCCAGGCGGTCCGGCTTCGTGAGCGGAAGGCGCTCGAAGTTATGAACGGTCTCGTAGGCGAAATAACCCGCGGCGCCGCCGAAGAGTCTCGGCAGGCCCGGAACATCGACGGCCTTGAGCGCGCGCATGTGGCGCGCGAGGGCGTCCACGGCGGCTTCCTCCGTCTGCGAGACAACGCGGCCCTTTCGGTCGGTCATCACGCACACGCCGGCCTTCTCCTCGAGCATGAACTCCGGCTCGAGCGACACGATCGAATAACGCCCGAGGCGCTCGCCGCCTTCCACGCTTTCAAGGAGAAAACAGGAGCGGTTGCGGTTCCAGCCGGACGCGAGCAGGGACACCGGCGTCACGGCGTCGGCGACAATCTCGGCGCAGACGGGAATGAGGTTTCCCTTTTTCGCGAGCGCGCGGAATTCTTCGAATGTGGGTTTGAGAGGCGTCCTGGTCATGAGTCCCTTCTTATTTCTTATAAACCTCTTCCGGATTGAAGACCTGCTTGGAAATGACTTTCCACCCGTTCCCGTCGCGTTCGCTGAAGAAGCACGAGCGGTGTCCGGTGTGACAGGCGGCGCCGCCGATCTGGTCGACCTTGATGAGCAGGGTGTCGCCGTCGCAGTCCTTGTAGAGCGCTTTCACGGTCTGCACGTTGCCGGACTCCTCACCCTTGCGCCAAAGCTTCTTGCGCGAGCGGCTCCAGTAAACGGCCTTGCCGCTCTCGATCGTGAGACCGAGGGATTCAGCGTTCATGTAGGCCATCATGAGAATGGTGCCGTCTTTGTGGTCCTGCGCGATCACCGGCACGAGGCCGTCGGCGTCGTATTTGATTCCTGCGAGATCCGTCTTGTTGAGTTCAGTCACTTTCGTCTCCTCGTCGTTCGTTTTTGGACAATTTTTCGGATCGGGATGCCTTTGCGCGCCAGGAACGTCTTGAGCGCGCCGATACCCATGAGCCGGAAATGGAAAAGCGAAGCCGCCAGCGCGGCGCTCGCGCCGCATTCGAAGGCTTCCTGAAAATGTTTCATCTCGCCGGCGCCGCCCGAGGCGATCACGGGGATGCGCACCGCCGACGCGACCGCACGCGTGAGCCCGACGTCGTAACCCGCTTTCGTTCCGTCGGCATCCATGCTCGTGAGCAGAATCTCTCCCGCGCCGCGCTTCTCGGCTTCCTTCGCCCAGGCCACCGCGTCGAACCCGGTGCCGTTGCGGCCGCCGTGCGTGAAAACTTCCCACCGGTTGGGAGCCACTTTCTTCGCGTCGATGGCCACCACCACGCACTGCGTACCGAAGCGTTCGGCGGCTTCCGAAATGAGCGCCGGCGTCTTGATTGCCGCCGTGTTCACCGACACCTTG
>JBBRXR010000515.1:0-1463 GCA_038238485.1 Elusimicrobiota bacterium
CGCTCGAAATCACCGCGACCGGCGACACCAACTACGAGGAAGGCATCGGCACCGCTCATGGCAACGTCGCCATCCACGCGGGCGACACCGATATTTACTGTGACGCCGCCCGTTACAACCCCAAGACGCACGAGGTCTTCGCCGAGGGTCACGTGCGAATTTATCGCGCCACCGGCCTCTTTGTGGGCGACCGCGCCGTTTACAACACCGTGACCAAGGAAATTCACGCAGTCGAGATGCGGACGGATAAGACCCCGTATCTCGTCAGTGGCACGGATGTCACCTCGATTTCCGAGGGCGCTTTCCTGGTCAGGAAGGGCTCGTTCACCACGCACGATTCTGCGAAGCCGGATTTCCGCCTTCAGGCGAAGACAATCCGGATTTACGAAAACGACCGGGTCATTTTTCAGAACGTCACTTTCTACGTGGGGAAGGTGCCGGTCTTTTGGTGGCCCTACATGTATCAATCCCTGGATGACGCTTTCAGTGTCATCGTTTCCCCGGCGTATTTGAGTTCGTGGGGCCCGTCGTTGCTCACCCGGGTCAGCTTTCCCCTCACGAACGACATCAAGGCGCGGCTTCGGCTTGATTATCGGTCACGTCGCGGTCCGGCCATCGGGCTCGAAGCGGATGGGCGTTATGGGACAGATAAGTCGAGTTTCGCCCGATTGCGCACCTATTTCCTGCGAGACGATGAGCCAAACATCAATCGCACCTCAGTGCCGCGCGGTACTATCTCGCCGGGACGTTATCGAGTTTCCCTGGAAGACCGGACCAATTTCACGTCCGACATATACGGCACGGTCAACGTGACCAAACTGAGCGACCCGTTCGTTCTGGAGGACTTCTTCCAAGGCGACTTCCGGCTGGATCCGCAGCCCGACAATGTCGTCGCGGTAACGAAACTGGATCCTAATTATACCCTCACTGCGATCGCGCGTTTCCAGGCGAACGTGTTCTTCGAGCAGACCTCGCGGCTGCCGGAAATCGTCCTCGACATCAAGCGGACACCGCTCTTCGGCGGACCGATCTTTTACGAAGGTGAGACTGGCCTGGCCAATCTCCGCCGGCAATTCGCGAACGATTCCCCTTTCCAGAATTACGGAGCGATACGGTTCGATACCTTCCACCAACTGCTCTACCCGAACACCTATTTCGGCTGGCTCTCGGTCGTGCCGCGGATCGGCATTCGCGGGACCTGGTACGACGAGACGCGCGACCTCGGGAAAACGATCTTCGCGCCTAATCCCAACCCTTTCATTCCCGATTTTCTTCTCCCTGATCCGACGCTGAAGAAGCCGATCCAGGATGGAGGCGATGCGTTCCGAGCGGTAGTGAATGCGGGCGTAGAAGCTTCGTTCAAGGTTTCGCGCGTTTGGGAGGAAGCACAAAGCCGGGCGCTGGGGCTGGACGGTCTCCGGCACATTATCCAGCCGTTCACGAATTTCTCCTATGTCTCGAGC
>JBBRXR010000516.1:0-1432 GCA_038238485.1 Elusimicrobiota bacterium
CGCCGCGATCCTCGCCCCGCAGAAGAAGGTCCTTATCCCCGATTTGGGGGCCGGCTGCTCGCTCTCCGCCACGATGAATGCCGCCGACCTCCGCCGGTGGAAAGGGGAGCATCCGGGCGCGGTGGTGGTGACCTACGTCAATTCGAGCGCCGAGGTGAAGGCCGAATCCGATTACTGCTGCACGTCCTCGAACGCCGTGAAAATCGTGGAGTCGATTGCGGCCGACAAGGAAGTCCTTTTCGGCCCCGACATGTTCCTGGGCGACTGGGTCCGTCGCTCAACGGGCCGGAAGATGCATCTCTGGCCCGGCTCTTGCCACGTCCATCACCTGATCAAGACCGAAGAAATCAAGCAGCTCAAGGTGCAGCACCCGAAGGCCAAGCTCATCATTCATCCCGAATGCGGCTGCACGTCGACCTCGCTCCCGATCGCGGACAAAGTGCTTTCCACAGAGGGGATGGTTCGTTACGCGAAGGAATCCGAGGACAAGGAAATGATTGTGGCCACGGAGACGGGCATCCTCGACCGCATGCAGAAGGACAGTCCGGAGAAAACGTTCTATCCCGCGAACGCGCGCGCCGTCTGCGAATTCATGAAGATGATTACGCTCGAAAAGGTCCTCTGGTCGCTTGAGGACATGAAATTCGAAGTGACGGTTCCCAAAGAAATCGCCGACCGGGCGCGTCTGGCCATCGAGCGCATGATCGCCATCGCCTGAAGGATTTGTTAGTTTAAGAACCCACGCCAATGTCTCTAAAGCTGAAGTACTTTACCGTCGAGGAAGCCGAAGCTCTCCTCCCTAAAATTTCCGAAGTCCTCCGCTCCGCGCTCGAGACGAAAATTCGTATCGAGCTCAAGATAGAGGAATGGCGGAAGGTCCATGGAAAACTGTCCGACGCCGAAGAGGCGTTGTATCGCGGCCAGGTGGATTTTCTCGCCGCCGATCTCGAGAAGCGCCTCGCCGTGGTGGCCGAACTTGGCGCGATTCCCAAGGACCTTGAGTCGGGATTGATCGATTTTCCTGCGCGCGTTGATGACCGAGAAGGGTACCTGTGCTGGAAACTGGACGAGCCGCGCATCACGCACTGGCATGGCTTGACGGAAGGTTTCGGCGGCCGCAAGCCGCTCAAAATCGAGGAAAAGAAATGACGAAGAGCGCGGCGGACATAGAGTCGGACGCGAACAACCTGGATCCCACCAAGTCGGTGGAGATGGAAGCGCTGATCCGTAAGATGCTCGCACTCCTCGGAGAAGACCCGGACCGCGAGGGCCTTCTCAAAACGCCGCTTCGCGTCGCCAAGGCGCTCGCTGAACTGACGTCCGGCTACACGACCGACATTGACGCGATGATCAACCGCGCGATTTTTCACGAGACGTACAACGAAATGGTCGTCGTGAAAGATATTCGTTTTTATTCGATGTGCGAGCATCA
>JBBRXR010000517.1:0-1417 GCA_038238485.1 Elusimicrobiota bacterium
ATCGATGATGACCGGGACGGCGAGAGTCCCCGCCGGCTGAAAGCCGCGACGCTGGCCGACGCGCTGCGCAAGGCGAGCCCGCAAAGCCGCATTATTTCGATCTCCATCAAGGACCGCTCGGCCATTTTGCTCGGCGGTCAGAGGCCCACGGCCGCGCTCTGGTTCAATCATCTCACCCATGGCTTCGTCACGTCGAAATTCTACGGCGACGCGCCGGCCTGGGTGAAACCCGTCAATGCGTCGCTCTCGCGCTTCTTCGATGACGTTCCAAAGCCTTTTTCAAAATTGGACTGGTCCGCGTCGCCTGCGGCCGATCGCGCGGTTCTGGCGATGGCACTGGCCGCGATCAGGTCCGAAGGCCTCGGCCGTCACGACACCGCTGACCTTTTGCTGGTGAGCTTTTCCGCCACGGACGCAATCGGTCATCGTTGGGGGCCCGACAGCAGCCAGATGGACGCCCAGCTCAAGGAGCTTGATCGATGCCTGGGAGAGTTGATCGCCGACGCAGAGGCGACGGCGCCGGGAAGAGTGGTGTTCGCGCTGACGTCGGACCACGGCATCCTTCCCGTTCCGGAGACCCCGGCGGGCCAACGTTGGAACGCGCGCCGCGTCAACGCCGACACCCTGACCAAACGCCTTGAAGAGAAACTGCGCGACAGGAACGGGTCGGACCAGAAACAGATTGTTCACTTCGCCCTCCCGGACCTCTATCTTCGGCGCGATCCCGCCCTCTCCGATGCCGCCTGGACCGACGTGCTTCGAAACGATGCCGCCGTCATCGCCGCCGACCCGAACGTCGCCGCTGTTTATATTCCCGGTCGATCGGTCAAAGACGACGAGTTCAACGACATCTACCGACGAAGTTTCTATCCGGGACGCTCCGGCGATCTCCAGCTCCGCCTTCACCCTGGAATTCTCCTTTCCAGCTATTCGAGCGGGACGAACCACGGAACGCCGTATGCCTACGACAGGGACGTGCCCCTGATCCTCTGGGGAGCCGGCATCCATCCGCTCCGCAGCACGGAGCCGGTCAGCGTCGAAAGCCTGGCGCCATCGCTGGCGGCGATTCTGGGGGCGCCCCTGCCCCCCACCGAGGGACGGATATTGACGGAAGCGATCGGCCGGTAGGTTACTTCGAGGCCGGGGCGGGCGCGGCGGTCTGAGAGGGAAAATTTCTTTTGAGGACCGGCTCCAGGATGCTCCACACATGTTCGGCCACCAGGCGGTGGCCGTCCGGATTCGGATGGATGTGGTCCGCCAACGTCAGGGACGGCTCGTCGATCACGTCGCGGAGAAGAAACGGGAGATAGGCGGTCCGGTACTCCCACGCCAGCTTCCGATAGATATCGTTGAAGCGCCGCGCATAGGTTCCCAGCTCCAGCGGCACGTGCCAGCCCAGCAGAACAATCCGGGCGTG
>JBBRXR010000518.1:0-1414 GCA_038238485.1 Elusimicrobiota bacterium
CACCGAGATCAAGGACGTGAAGCGCGAGGTGGAGAAGAGCCGCTCGACGATCGCTGAATTCCTGGAAGAAACCCCCGACAGTTTCGCGTATCCCTACGGCGCCGGTGAAGATGTGCCCGCCGTGGTGCAGGCGGTGAAAGAAGCGGGCTATCGCACGGCCGTGACCGTCCATGCCGGCAAGTGGACGATCGAACGGTTCGGCGACAAACCGCTGAACCTTCCCCGCGCTTTTGTGCGCGGCGACGACAACATGCTCGACTTTCACCTTCACCTGACGCGGGGCCGCAGCCGGTTCTGACGCTTCGTGCGTTTTGAATCTCTCCTTGATCGTCCCGGCGTGAGGCTGGCCCTCTCGCCGTTGCTTCTTCCCGCCAGCGCCGTCTATTTTATCGGTCTCCAGATCGACCGGCTCGTGTCGTCGACGCGCCGCCGCACGCTCGCGGTGCCCGTGCTCTCTGTCGGAAACCTTACGATGGGTGGCACCGGCAAAACGCCCGTTCTTCTTCGTCTCGCGGCCGATCTGCGCGCCATCGGCCGCCGCCCGTTCGTCCTCACGCGCGGCTATGCCGGCCTGGGCGCGCCCACCCGCTCGGGTGTCGTCCGAACCGCGTCGCAGGCTGAAAATTTCAGCGACGAAGTTCGCCTGATGGCTGACGTGCTTCCCGACGTGCCGATCGGCGCCGGCGCGGACCGCGTCGCGTCATCCGACGCCATCCTCGCTTCCGGGAAGGAAGACGTCGCGATTCTCGATGACGGATTTCAACACTGGAAAATCGCCCGCGACCTCGACATCGTCTGCGTTGACGCCACGGACCCCTGGGGCGGGGGATACCTTCTGCCGATGGGTCGGCTGCGCGAGCCGCGCTGCGCGTTGTCCCGCGCGGGCCTCGTGCTGGTGACGCGGTGCGAACGCGTGAGCGCGGCCGTGGCCGACGCGGTTGTCGCGCGCGTTCGCCGTCACGCGCCGGCCGCCATGGTGCTGCGCACGCGCTTCGACCTCCAATTCAATTCCACCGAGGGGAAAGAGGCCGCGGCGCCGCCGAGCGCGGTCGCGGTCTCCGGTGTCGGAAATCCCACCGCTTTCGAGGCCGGCCTCAGGGACCGGGGCGTGGACGCGGTGCCGCTGCGATTCTCCGACCATTATTCCTACACCACCGAAGACTGGGACGAGATTCGCGCGCGCGCGCGCGCCGCGGACGTTCCCGTCGTAACAACCGCGAAGGATTGGGTGAAGCTTCGCGGCCTCGTGACGCCGGCCGACGCGGTGCCCGTTCTGATCGCGACGCCGACGCTGTCCTTCGACGACACCGCCGCGTGGGACACGCGTCTTCGCGCCGTGCTGGCGGGCCGATGAAGAACCTCAAGTATGCGATCGAATACGGATTCATCCGCCTGCTCGAAGCGCTGGTGTCGG
>JBBRXR010000519.1:0-1372 GCA_038238485.1 Elusimicrobiota bacterium
CCTTCATCGTGCCCGACGACATCAAGGCCGTCAGCGTCGCCGTGCTCGCGCACCGCCTCACGCTCAAAACCTCCACTTTCAATGGCCACAGCGCCCAGGCTGCCGACGACGTCGTTCGCGAACTCGTCGGGCAGGTCCCGATTCCCACCTGACCCCGGGGCGCCTCTCTTATGCGCCTGCCCAAGTTCCTTAACCGCCGCCGATTCCGCGCCCGCCGACCGTTTCAGCTCACGGCCGCCGGATGGGTTTTCATCCTTTACACGGTCGGCGTCGGCGCCGGCGCGATCAATACCGGCAACAACCTCCTTTACTTGATCTTCGGCGTTTTTCTCGGCCTGATCATGGCGTCGGGCGCGCTCTCCGACATGAGCCTGTGGGGCCTGTCGGCCGAATGTTTCTGGCCGCGCTCCACGGTGGCCGGGGCGACCGCCATGATTCCGGTGCGCGTTCGCAATGAGAAGCGCTTCCTTCCCTCGATCTGCATCACGGTGGAAATCCAGGCGGAGCTTCGAGGCCGGTTGATCGTGGGACGCGCGTACATCCCCTATATCGCGTCGGGCGCCTCGGTGACCGCGCACGTCGTGTTTTCGCCCGAGGAACGCGGGTGGCTTCAGTTGCGCGCGCTCCGCTTCCAGACGCGCTATCCGTTCGGACTTCTTAAGAAGCAGTGGACCGCCGTCGAGAACGACGCATTCGACGGCACCCCGGTCCGCTCCGCGGGCCTGTTCATTTTCCCGGCGCCGCTCGCGACCGCGGCGGGCGCACGTCCGCCAGCCTCGTCCGGCGCGAACCCGGTGGCGTCGGACGGTCGTCGCGGAGAAGGCGACAACATGTACGGTCTGCGGGAATTTCGCGAGACCGACAATCCGCGCCGCATCCATTGGAAGGCGAGCGCGAAGCGCAGCGCGGGCGCGGGACCGCTGCTCCGTCCCTGGCTCGTGCGAGAGACCGAGCGCGACCAGGACAGCGAGATCGTTTTGTCGTGGGACGCCACGTTCCTCTCCGCCCTACGCCACGCCGAGCGCGAGACGGCCATCCGCTACGGCGCCGGCCTGATCGAGGCGTACGCCGCCGAAGGTCATCGCATCCGCCTCGCCGTTCGCCTGCCCGACGGGCGGATGCAACTCGTGGGTTCGGATGAACCGGACGGCTTCGCGACATGGGAATTTCTCTCGCTGTGGACGCCCGAAGCCGCCGACGACGCGGGCGCCGCCCGCTACCTGTCGCCGCCCCGGCCTGAAGGCCCGGAGCGGTCAATCGACGTCATCACCGCGTACCGCGGGTGGAGAGGGACCGCCGCATGAAGATGGCGCTGTCCACCGCCAACGCGCCGCGCATGCTGGTGCGCTCCGCGCGCCTGCTGGCCGCCGTC
>JBBRXR010000520.1:0-1365 GCA_038238485.1 Elusimicrobiota bacterium
CGGATGTTGATGGCGGGGAAAATGCGGCGGTCGGAAATCTCGCGGGACAGGACGACTTCCATGTTGCCCGTGCCCTTGAACTCCTGGAAGATAACGTCGTCCATGCGGCTGCCCGTCTGGACGAGGATCGTGGCCAGGATGCCGAGGGAGCCGCCGTTCTCGATGTTGCGGGCGGTTCCGAAAATCTTGCGGGGAATCAGCAGGCCCTGCGCGTCGACGCCGCCCGAAAGCGTGCGCCCGCCGCCGCGAACCGCGCTGTTGTGAACGCGCGCCAGGCGCGTCAACGAGTCGATGAGGACCATGACGTGGTGCCCCTGGCCCGCTTCCTCAACGGCTTTCTTCATCAGTTGATCGGTGATGCGGATGTGGTTGTCGTAGGCCTGATCGGAGGTGGACGACCAGACTTCGGCCTTCACGGTGCGTTTGAAATCGGTGACTTCCTCTGGGCGTTCGTCGACGAGCATGACGTAGACCTTCATGGTCGGCTCGGCGGCGACGATCGCCTGGGTGATGTGCTTGAGGAAGGTGGTCTTGCCGGATTTCGGCGGAGAAACGATGAGGCCGCGCTGGCCTTTTCCGATGGGACAGAGAAGGTCGAGGGCACGCACCGTCGGTTCCGACAGGCCCTTTTCCAGATGGATCATGGGCGCCGGATCGATGGAAATACCGTCAAAGAAACGAAGCTCCGTCTCGCTTTTCTGCGGCGGACCGTTTCTATTCTGCTGCTGCGGTCCCCGCGGCGGACGGTTGAACGGCTGGTTGTTGGGACGCCGGGATCGCTGCTGCTTCTGGTTCCAGGGACGAAATCTCATTTGAAGGTAGGTTGAAGTGGCCGGTAGGGTAGCAAATAACCCGACGAGATGTAAACATCGACGGAAAAAATGACGTTTTCCTGATTCAATGCGCGACCTGGGAAGGTTCCGGTTCGATCGCCCAGTCGCCGCTCTTGGCCAGGACCCAGATGCCGAGCGTCATGAAGAGGACGAAAAACAGCGCGCCAACGATGAGCGTCTGCTTCACGTCGATAACGCCCTGGTGAAAAACGAGGATGGGAAGGTTGGGGCCGGTCATGCCCTGCGCATAGACGGCGCTCAGCGTGTAGGCCCCCGCCTTGGGCGCCACGAAATTAAACACCGGCATGCCGCGAAAGCCCATCCGGGACACGGCCTGCCCCGCCGTGTTCATCAGAACCGGCACTTCGGCGTAGTCGTCCTTGGACATGACCCGGACGTCGAGCTGGGCCAGCTCGCGAACCGGGATCTGGCCTTTGCCGGACTGCTGGTAGACGCCGACGTACAGCCCGGGTTCGTCGAGCTTCAGCTCATGAAAGCCGGGCACGCGGAGAACGCGGATGTTCGCCGCGCC
>JBBRXR010000521.1:0-1351 GCA_038238485.1 Elusimicrobiota bacterium
AAACGTCCAAACGTGGGCACCGGCGAGGTTTTCAACCTGGACGACCAGCATCCGCTGGTCCTTCGGGTCGATGACAATTCCGCCGCAGGAGAAATCTTTTCGGGTTTCCATCGTAAGTCATGGTAACAAGGCCCCCAAAGAACGGCAAGAAACACGGGGTAAGAGGTAAGATCCGACCTATGACATCGACGGCAAACCTGGCGGGCATCAAAATCGGCGACAACCAGCCGGTGCGGATCCTGGGCGTCATCAACGTGAGCCCGGAATCTTTTTACAAAGGCTCGGTCGAAAACAAGAAAACCATCCAGAAGGCGGCCCGGCTGATCGAAGAACAGGGCGCCGACGCCATCGATATCGGCGCCATGTCCACCGCTCCCTACCTCGAAACCCAGGTGGCGGAACGCGAAGAGGCGGAACGCCTCACGTGGGCCATCAAGGCGGTCCGATCGGCCGTTAAAATTCCCATTTCCGTGGACACGAGCCGTCCCCTTCCCGCCACGGAAGGCTTCAAGGCGGGCGCCGAAATTCTCAATGACATCACCGGACTCTCCGGTGGGGCCGCGATGCATGCGGCGGCGCGACAGGCGAAGGGCCTGATCATGATGGCGCACCCAGGCGCGCTCAACGGCACGGCGTCCACCAACCCGGCGATGACGGTGAAACGAATTCTCGCCGACAACCTCGACCGCGCCCGGGAAGCGGGCGTCGATATGAGCCGCATCGTGCTCGATCCCGGCATCGGGTTTTTCCGCAACACCCACCTCGAGTGGTTCAAGTGGGACCTCGCCGTCCTGCGCGGCCTGGCGGAAATCGCCGAACTGCCGGCGCCGCTTCTCGTCGGCGTGTCGCGAAAATCCTTCATCAGTCAGATTCTTGAGGGACGCACGCCGGAACACCGGCTCTGGGGCTCTCTCGGCGCGACGGTGGTCGCGGTCATGAACGGCGCCGCGATGGTCCGGACGCATGACGTCGCCGCCACGAAGGAGGCGGTTCTGGTGGCGCAGGCCATTATGGTGGAACGGGTTTCTTATCGGAGCGCGGCCCCGGTAGATCGGGGCGCTCGAGGAAGGAAAACGAAAGTCAGCTAGTTCAGCGCGGACGGTTGCGACGGTCTCTCTTCGGAAGCGCGCTCTTGTACTTGGTCCAGGAGTCCTCGCCCAGCACCACGCCGTGCCATGCCTCAACGGCGACGCCCGCCTGGCGTCCCTTTCCCGCCGTGGGTTTTACCCACGCCACCCGCCCAAAGCAGCGAATGGCATCGGCCGCGTTCGGAAACGCCACTTCAATGTCGATGCCCGCCATCAATTCCGCCTCGGTTTCGAGTCGAAGGCCTGTCTTTCCCACATCCACC
>JBBRXR010000522.1:0-1330 GCA_038238485.1 Elusimicrobiota bacterium
CCCCCCTCATGACGCAGGCCAACGGCTTTCGCGTCGTAACGGAACGCCACGCCTTTCGCGGCGAGCTGATCGGCCAGGCGCTCATAGAGCATGCCGGCGCCGCGGCGCGGGTACTCGAAGCGGTTCACGAGGGATTTCGGACCGCCGCCCCCGCCAAGCGCGTTCCGGATCGCGCCCGCGAGATTGAGGCCTTTGATCCGTTGTCCCGCCCAGTCGGCGCTGATGTCCGAACAGGAAATTCCCCACACTTTCTCGGTGTACGTTTTGAAAAACATGCCGTAAAGCTTGGGGCCGAACTCGCGCGACACCCATTCCTCGAAACTCGTCGCCGGCGCGGCGCCGATGTTCCTGAATTTCTGCATCGCGTAACTCGCGAGGATGCCGACGGTATCGGCGGCGCCCACGCCGGGAAGGGCGTTCAGCGGGGTGAGCGGATAGTTGAAGAGCCGGTTGCGGAAGAGGATGCGCGTGAGGCGGTTGACGGAGAGGGCGTCGGCGCCAAGCGTGGAGTGAAAAAGGTCCAGGACTTCCTGGTTCTTGGTGAAGAATCGGTGGGGACCGATGTCGAAGCGCGATCCATTTCTCTGAAGGGTGCGGGAAAGTCCGCCGGGCTGCCCCATGCGCTCGACCACCACGGCGTTCGCGCCGTGCTTCGTCGCCTCGTGGGCCGCGGCCAATCCCGCGGGACCTGCGCCGATGATGGCGACATCAAACTTTTCCATTCGTGGGGCGATGGTACCAAAGACGGCAGAACGTCTTGTAGCGAACCACGAAAGGAAAGAAGGCGAAAAGCATCAGCCAGAGCGTGAGACGCAGCGGCGAATAAATGTGAAGTTTCCGGTCCGACGAGCGAATGGGCGTTTCGACCAGGATGTCGAAGCTCCGGCGGTGTTTTTTCGCCCATCCCTTGAGCGAGCGGGACATCAGCGCGTCCTCGGCAGCGAAGACCTTGAGACTGAAACCTCCCAAATCTTCGAAGGCGTCGCGCCGGCAGAACAGGAATGAACCGCCGCAAATTCCAACCTTCATGAGAATCCAGCTCAGCACCGGAAGCAGGCGGTGCGCAAACGACGACGGGCCGTCGCCGCCGAGCTCGATGAACGCGCCGCCGCCGGCCGAACCGCCGTTGAGGCGCGCGAGCGCCGCGGCGATCAGCTCGGCCGTCGGCATGGTGTCCGCGTCGAGGAAAAGGAACCGGTCGGACTGCGCGACGCGGGCCCCGGCGTTGCGCGCGCGCGAGATCTGGTTGATCGGCTCGAAGACGACGCGGGCGCCCGAGCGTCGCGCCACGGCCGCGGTGTCATCGGTGGAATTGTTATCGATCACGATC
>JBBRXR010000523.1:0-1304 GCA_038238485.1 Elusimicrobiota bacterium
CCGCTGGAACCATCGGGGGCTGGCCGCGCCGTTCCCACGAAAGCCAGGTAACCGGCGCCCGAGCGCCACCGAAATTGAGATGCAAAGATGCCGGTTCCGGCGCGCCCGCGGCGGCTTCGACGAAGCCGGAGAATACGCCGCCGCGGCGCCCCCCAGGGCGCAGAAAAGCGATCAGCCGGTCGCGTGCGCGCGTCATGGCCACGTAGAACACGCGCACATCCACCGCGTCCTCCCGTCGCTCCACGTCCACGTCAATCAGCACACGCGCGGCGTTCGTGACCTTCCGGCCTGGGAGAAACACGCCCACGCCCCCCGTGCGCCAGTCCGTGCGAAAGACGTCCCTTTCTATCGAAGCCGCCGCGGCCTCGGCCGCGAGGTTGGGAAGGAAAACGACCGGGAATTCCAGCCCCTTCGCCTTGTGAACGGTCATCACGCGAACGGCGTCGTACTGCACATCGGCCAGCGGGTTTTCCCCTTCGTCCTTGCGGTCTTCCCGATAGAGGCGCAGGCGCCGGACGAACGCGCGCAGCGTCATCGGCTCGGTCTCGAGCCACCGCTCGGCCAGTTGAGCGATCTTTCTCAAGTTCGCGACCGCCTGCTCACCATGGCGGCGGCCCGCCGCGAGCTCGAGGAGCCAGGTCGAATCGAAAACTTTTTGAATGAGGTCGGACACGGGAATGGCGTTCGCGAGCGTGGAGAGCTCGAGGATACGGTCATAGAGCCGGCCGACGGCCGGCGCGAGTCCGCGCGTTCGCTTCCTGAGGTTAAGCCCGCCTCCGGCGGCGAGGACGGAAATTTCCGTATCGGTCAGTCCGCCGAGGGGTGCACGCAGCACGCCCGCGAGCGCCAGCGAATCGGACGGCTCCGCGATCACGGCCAGCAGGTTCGTAAACTCGAGTATCTCAGGTCGGTGGTAATAGGTCTTCTCGCCTTCGGCCAGAAATGGAATTCCGCGTTCACGCAACGCGTCGAGGTAGGGCTGAAAAGCGCTCGTGCCACGAAGGAGGATCGCGACGTCGCCAAATTTGAGCGGGTGCCCGTTGACGTCCTTGCCGACATTATCGGTGATCCACTGGGCGACGGTTCGTCCTTCGAATGACCGCAGGGCCTCCGCTCCGGCCGTCTCCCCCTCGGGAACCGTGATGGCGACGACCTCGCAACCACCGTCGCCCGCCGCGCGCCCGGGCGAGAGAGCCTGGTACCCCGGTTGGAGAAACGCTTCCTGGCGCATGATGGCCGGAAAGATCCCGTTCACTGTGTCGAGAATGTGGGCGTGGCTTCGAAAATTTTCCGTCAGTGCCGCC
>JBBRXR010000524.1:0-1271 GCA_038238485.1 Elusimicrobiota bacterium
GAACCCGGAGCTCCTGGACGAAGGACAGCACGACGCTCGCGATGGCCATCAGAACGACGAGGGTCGCGCTGATCTTTTCCCCGAAGTAGAAGGAGAAACCGGAGATGATCAGCAGAACGATGACGAGCGGATTGAGGATTTTCGCGACGAGATTGATGAGAAGCGTGCGTTTCTTTTTTCGCGCGGGCTCGTTGACGCCCAGCGCGGCCAGCCGGTCGGCGGCTTCGCTATCCGACAATCCCTCGAGCGAGGTGTCCATCGCGGAGAAGAGGTCCACAAGGGCGCAGTTTCCCGTGTCGAGCTTGGGTTTCTGCAGGTATTGAAAGTCTTTGGCGGACGCGGGCATGGGTGGTTTCCACGAGGAGGCTATCAAAGGCCGGCCCCGGCATTGATGACCGGGAGGTTAAATCTGGATCTTTATTTTCTTGAAGTCGATAAGCGGGTCCGGCTTGGGCGACTTGAGGTGCATATCCTCAAGGGTTTTTTCCAGGATCTTCGCCACCAGCCAGTTCCGGTACCACTTGTGGTCGGCGGGCACGATGTACCACGGCCCTTCCGGCGTGCTGGTGGCCCCGAGAATCTTTTCGTATTCGGCGCGGTAGGAACTCCAGAGTTTTCGCTCGGCAAGATCACCGGCGCTGAATTTCCAGCGCTTCTCAGGGTCGTCGGCCCGCTCCTGAAGCCGCCGAGCCTGTTCCTTCTTCGAAATGTGAAGGAAAAATTTCACGATGACAGTCCCGCTCTCAACGAGATGTCTCTCGAAGTGCCGGATGGCTTTGAAACGCCGGTCGGCCTCCTCTTTGGAAATCCAGTCGTGGACCCGGGTGATGCAGACGTCCTCGTAGTGGGAGCGGTTAAAAACGTTGATCATGCCCTTGGCCGGCGCGTGCGGGTGGACGCGCCATAGAAAATCGTGGGCTTTTTCTTCAGGCGTGGGCGCCTTGAACGAGGTGACCTGGCATCCCTGCGGGTTCACGCCTGAAAAAACGTGGCGGATCGTGCCGGCTTTGCCGCTCGTGTCCATCCCTTGGAGAACGACCAGCAGCGAGCGTTCCCGCCCGGCGTACATGCGCTCCTGGAGCCAGTCGATGCTTCCCGCGAGTTTCGGGAGCTGGGCGATCGCCTCTTCCTTGCCGACGAAATGGTGTTCGTCAGGCTCGATATCCT
This sequence comes from Elusimicrobiota bacterium, assembly GCA_038238485.1. Classification (GTDB taxonomy): domain Bacteria; phylum Elusimicrobiota; class Elusimicrobia; order F11; family F11; genus JBBRXR01. The sequence goes on from JBBRXR010000524.1 coordinate 1,168, forward strand.
TGAGATGAACGGAGCTGTCGGGTTTCACGCGGTAACGGTCGAGCTTCATGAATTTCCTTTTTCGCATACGGATGATTCCGGCGGGAGCCGTGCCGGTCGGCGTA
>JBBRXR010000525.1:0-1243 GCA_038238485.1 Elusimicrobiota bacterium
GAAGACCGGTATTCCGTCGGCCTCGCGGCCTACCGCCTTTTGAAGGCGCACGGCCGCGCGCTCGACAAGGTCTCGGTTCGCGACGCCGTCGAGGCCATCACCGAAGAACGGGCGACCGCCGGCGCCCAGGCAATCGTTCATCCAGGCCAGCGCTTCATTCGCGGCGTCCATGGCGACGCGGAGTTCGACCCGGGCCTGCTCTCCGCGATCGCGGTGAATGCGGGCATTCCCGCAACATCGATTTCTCCCGCCTATAAGGGAAGCAAGGACAAGGACGCCCTGCTCGCTGATGTGGGCGCCACGAAGGGTCCGCTCGCCTTCGCTTACAACGGTCACGGCGACTCGGAGAATCTCTGGACCGACGCGGGCCACGCGGGCGAGACGGACGTTCGGGACCCGTCAAAGACCATTCATTTCACGGAGCTCGGCAACGAGCTTTTGAGAAACGTGGTGCGGCGTACCGACGGCCAGCCCGGCATGGACATGAGCCGGGCGTCACTCATTTTTGAAACCTGTAACTCCTACAACTTCGCGCAGAACCTGCTGCGTTATCTGCGCGAGAACGGCGTGACAGTGCCGCCGACGATTGTCGTATCGAGCAACGCGGACCGGCTGAGCATCGGGGACATGCTGATCCAGTCTCTCAACGACGCGAATATTCGCCGACCCGTGACGCTGGGCGACATCTTTCAGGTCGAAACCCAGCAATTCCGCGCGCTCACTTTTGTCGACTTTGCCGTTTTTACAGCGGAATCAGAGGCGCTCGCCAATCGCATCGGCGGTTCGCCATCACGGGGACACGTCGAACTTGGTCTCGCTGGCGTCACGCGTCGGATCGTTGAGGCTCTCGGCGCCCGCAACCCGGTAACGGTGGCAGCGGTCGGCGGATTACTCGAATCGATTTTCGTCCTTGCGATTGTTCCGCTCATCGCGCTCGCCTTCAACGCGGGAGACGCGACCTGGGTCTTCCAGGTCCTGGCGTTCCCCGCCATCCACTTCCTTGGCGGCGCGCAGGTGGCGGTGACCAGGTCTGACGGCACGGTCGTGCTCGAACGCGGCCCGCTGAATCTCCAGAAGCTTTTAATCCTCACCGCGCTCGGCGCCGTTTTCCACCTGGCCATCCCCTCGGCCATTGCCGGCGCGGCCGCTCATGCCGTTTTCAATCTCGTGGCAGTGGCCGTCGCGGTGCGCGGCGCGCGCCAGACGCGCGACCTCGCTCTGAGCCGCGAGATCGCCCGCGCCC
>JBBRXR010000526.1:0-1232 GCA_038238485.1 Elusimicrobiota bacterium
CGACGAGCGCGGCGGGGAACGGCAGGTACGGCGGCACGATCGCGATGAACAACTCCGACCGGACAAAATGCAGGCCGCCGGAAGTAAGAAAAATCGCCGCAAGCGCGTACCGCAGGATGTTCTTGGTGACGCGCATCAGGACACCTTCGTTCGGCGGAAACAATCGCGGGTATGATCGTTCACCATCCCGGTCGCCTGCATGTGCGCGTAGACCACGGTCGGCCCGAGAAACTTGAACCCGCGCGCCTTCATGTCCTTCGCCCAGGCGATCGCTTCTTCCGTCGCCACGGGATAATCCTTGAGCGTTTTCAAATTGTGGACCGTGGGCTTTCCCCCCACCCACGACCACATATATTTGGAGAACGTGCCGAATTCCTTCTGTACGTCCATGAACCGCCGCGCATTCTGGATCGTCGCTTCGATCTTGGCGCGGTTGCGGATAATGCCGGCATCGTTCATGAGCCGCTTCACGTCCCGCGCGGTGAATTTGGCGATCTTGCGGAAATCGAAACTGGCGAAGGACTTCCGGAAATTCGCGCGCTTGCGCAGCACGATCAACCACGACAGCCCTGCCTGAAAGGCCTCGAGCGTGAGGAATTCGAAAATCGTGCGGTCGTCCTTCACGGGAACCCCCCACTCTTCGTCGTGGTACGCGAGGTAGAGCGGATCGGTGAAGCCCGCCCACGGGCAGCGCTTCGCGTCCCTCTTCATCAGGGAAGGACCTCGAAACTGAAGGGTTCGCTCAGCACGGTCACCGTGTGCCGGCCGCGTTCGGTGGAAAGATTTTCCACCCGCACGGTGACGGTGTAGCGTCCCGGGGCCCAGCCACCCTTGATCTTCCACTTCGTCATGTCGGTCTTCACGGTGAGGCTCTGGCCTGGCTTGAGCAAAAAATGGTTCGGCGACTGGATCTGGGCCGGTGGGTCGACTTTCGGTCGCTCCAGAAAAAGGCCGCCCGGCTCTCCGTTGCGGTAAACGTCGACGAGAGTCAACGACGAGGTTTCTCCGTTCCAGCCGATGGAATCGAGACTGAACGTGCCGAAGCTGATGGCGCCTTTCATCCCATTGGCGATCGTCACCGCCAGCGGGATCGTGTCGTTTCTGTGGTTGGTCGGGTTAACGAACGTGGTCAGCGAAATCGGAATGTCCTGGTCCACGTCCGAAGTCTTGGCGAAGGCCGTTACCAGCGGCGCCATCAGGGCCGCACAGAGAAGGAAGGCGTTCCGGCTAAC
>JBBRXR010000527.1:0-1224 GCA_038238485.1 Elusimicrobiota bacterium
CATCGTCCAGTCAGGAGCTTGTGGGCGTAGGCCTGATGGCCCGTGTCCCAGATGAGCTTGTCTTTGGGTGAGTCGAAAACATAATGGAGCGCGATCGCGAGATCGGTGGCGCCAAGAGACGCACCGAGGTGTCCGCCGGTCTGGGCGGTGACTTCGATGATCTTCTGCCTCACTTCTCGTGCCACGTCGGGCAAAAGTTCGGGGCGGATATTGCGCAGGTCTGTGGGGGTCTTGATCATTTCTAGCAGGGCCATGAAGGACGGTATTGTGCCTTTAAATAATGAATTAGGCAAGCGAAGGCAGGACGTTCTCCGTCGAGAAAAAACCGTTTTCGGTCACGATGGCCGTGAGGGCCCGGTCATGGCCGGCCCGTGGGACCGCATGGACCCGCTGACAGGAAAAGAAGAGCCCCACGTGATGGGCGCGCGGTGTTTTGACCAGGAGACGGTCATAGACCCCCCCGCCGTACCCCAGCCGGTGCCCCGTGTCGTCGAAGCCGAGACCGGGCACGACCACGAGGTCAACCTTCTTCATGTCGAAGGGGCGGCCCTGGCGGAAAAGCTCCAGCGGGCCGAAGGATGTTTTCTTGAGAAGGTCTCCTTTGCGGAAATGGGCGAAAAAGGGTTTATGAAAGCCATCGGCCGTGATCGGGATGAGAACGTTTTTCCCGGCAGCCCACGCGTGGCGGACGATGGCGCCCGTGGCGACTTCGCTTCCGAACCCGATGAAGAGCGCCACGGTCCGGGCTCTCCGGTAATCAGCGGAGCGCGTGAAGGCGGCGGTGATGCGGGCGCTCAGTCGCGCGCGTTCCTGATCCGAAATGGCCTGACGAACCCCCGTGAGGTGGCGGCGCAGCCATCGCTTGGCCTCCGGCAGATGGGTCAGGCCGGGTTGTTCTTTCGCCACGCGTCGAGTCGCTTCTTGATCTCTTTTTCCTGACCCTGTTCGGTCGGCGTATAAAATTCCGGGCGGTCCGGGAGATAGGTCTGCTTCACGTGATGACCGGGAAAATCGTGCGGGTAGAGATAACCGTCGCCATGACCCAGCGCTTCGGAATCGCGGCTGGAATCGCGCAGCGGCGCCGGCACTTCCCGGCGCGCGCCTTTCTCCACCTCGGCCAGCGCGAGGCCGATGGCCTTGTAGGCAGCGTTCGACTTTGGCGCGCACGTGACGTAAGTGACGGCCTGCGCCAGCGGAATGCGCGCTTCCGGCATGCCGATCATC
>JBBRXR010000528.1:0-1198 GCA_038238485.1 Elusimicrobiota bacterium
GATCACCTTGGTGATGCCCTTGTTGAGAAAATTTTTGGCCAGCTGGTCGATTGCCGAATGAAAGGCGGCGTTGTTGTTGAGCAGGGTGGTGATGTCGCGGAACAGAATGCCGGGCTTGGGAAAATCGGGGATGCTTCGTATGAATGCTTTCAGGTCGGGCGTGAGTCCGGCGGAAGGCATGGGCGGGAGGGTTTCGTCGTTCAAGCGGTCGGAGGGCGGTCGGTCAGATGATGCCCATTCGCTGGGCGGCGCGGCGCAGGCGCTGGAGGCCGCGCTCTTCGAGCTGGCGGACGCGCTCGCGCGAGAGCTTAAGCTTGCGGCCCACCATTTCGAGAGTCATGCGCTCGGAGCCGTTCAGGCCGAAGCGCATCTCGAGGATCTGCCGTTCCCGGTCGCCGACTTTGGCGAGGGCCTTGTCCATCTCGTCTTTCATGCGGAGTTCGGAGAGAACGTTCTCCGGGGCGTGCTCGCGCGACTCGGCGACCACGTCCTTGATGAAAAGGTCTTCGTCGTCATCCAGCGGCGTGTCGAGGCTTTCGAGACCGCGCGCGGCTTCCGCCGCGTCGAGGACGCCACGGATCTGGCGCGCCGAGAGATGAAGCTTCTTGGCCATCTCGGAGAGCGTCGGGTCGCGGCCGAAGGCGCCGTGAAGCTGGTCCCACTGCTTGAGCCATTTGCGCAGGGCCTCCCAGGCGTGCGGAGGAATGCGGATGGTTTTCGACTGCTCGTCGATCGCGCGGCGCACGGCCTGCTCGATCCAGTAAGCGGCGTAGGTGGAAAAGCGGAAGCCGCGGGTGTAGTCGAACTTGTCGACCGCGTGCATGAGACCGAGGTTACCCTCTTCGATGAGGTCGAGGAAATCGACGCCGGGGCGGAAATATTTTTTGGCGATCGGGATGACGAGGCGGAGGTTGCCTTCGATCAGGCGCTTCTTGGCGACCTTGTCGCCCTTGGTGGCCTGTTTCCAAAGAGGTTCGAAATCTTCCTTGGAAATGGGTGGGAGGTTTTTGATGCCCTGAAAATAAAGTGTGACCGGATCGAGACTGTCTTTCATGATTGAGCGGCTAGCATAACATTAAAACGAAGGTGAGCAAAAAACCGGAAGCGGGGCTGCGGTGGGAAGGAGAATCGGGGTGACAGGACTTGAACCTGCGGCCTCTTGGTCCCGAACCAAGCGCTCTACCAACTGAGCTACACC
>JBBRXR010000529.1:0-1196 GCA_038238485.1 Elusimicrobiota bacterium
AGGCGCCGCGGTTGTGGCGTGAGCCGGATTTCGGGTCGGCCACGTAACGTGGGTCCGGCATGATGTCCCAGAGTTTTTTCTGAACAGACACCGGGCGGTAACAGTCCCATACTTTCAGTCCAAGGCCGCGCGCCTGAAGTTTCAACTGAACGTTCGCCAGGCGGCGGGCGGCGGGTTCGCAGAGGAGACACTCGGCCGCGGGATAAAGGACCTTGCCGGTGAAGTTGTCCGCGGTGGCGTAACGCATGTCGACCACAATACCGGGCGCGACGTCCTTGATGTTAAGCAAGCGGGGTTCCTCGGCGGCAAAAAGAGAATGGCTGAAAAGACAGGCGGCGGCGAGGAGGGCGAGAGAAAAACGGCGTATTTGAGGCGGGTTCTTCAAGCGGTCGCTCCTGTGCCGGTGGCATCAGGAGCGAGTATATCAACGCGGACGCAAAGAACTTATTGAAGTGAGAACTGGGCGATCGTCAGGTCCGGCCCGTAAGCCGACGGGATGGTTCCTGAATTGGCGAGCATCGCGCGAAGAACCAAAACCGTGCGTTTGATGTGCTGGACGCGAACCGGGGTCGCGTTCATTTTGTCCACCATCATGTCGAGAAGATCGAGCCGGGCTTTCAGTTGACGCGTGTCCATGGTTAGGTCTCCTTTAGAACTCTCTTAGGATGGCGTCATTCTGATTAAGGACGCATTAAAGAGGTCTTAAGAACCGCAGAAGAGAGGTTTCGCTTTGTTTTTTCGACCCGTTTCCTTCTTGCTCACGAGGAAAAACTCCTTAAATTGCTTCTATATACCCCTTTTGCAACGCTACGGCCGCCCCAAATGCCGGTCAAGAAAGATGAGAATCGTCTCTCGAAACGGAAGCGTTTCGATCAAACCGGGGGCCAGATGGCCGACCTCCGACTGAATCTCCAGGGTCGTGAAACTCGGGAACAGCTTGTGAAGACGACGCGAAAAACGGTGAGAGACGACCTCATCCGCCTCCCCATGAACCAGAAGAACGGGGCGGGGACCGAAGGCTTTAAGCTGCTTGGCGGGCCCTCCTGGGGGAATGACCCCGGGTACGATGAAGAACAGGGCGCGCCCGATAAACGTCGACCACGCGATGTGACGGTAGGTCGTGAAGGTGGCTTCCAGAACGAGGGCGCGAACGGACGGGTGGAGGGCCACGGCCGCGGCGGCCGCGCCGCCGAGGG
>JBBRXR010000530.1:0-1153 GCA_038238485.1 Elusimicrobiota bacterium
AATTCCCACGCCCTTGCCCGAGCCCGACGTTTCTCCAGGGGCTCCGAAATCGAATCCGCCCGCGCCAGCTTTCGTGTTCGGCGCCACGCCGCGGCGAATAATGTTGGTTTTCTCTTCCTGGGCTTTCTCCCCGCGTTCAATCACAACCGGCGGTGGCGCGACGACCTTCTCCACCTTCGGCGGTTCCTTTGCGTTCTTGATTTTCCACGCTTCCTCCGCGACCTGTGCCTTCTGCACGGGCGCGGGCTTTTCAGGGACGACGACCTTTACCGGCTGAGGCACGACCTGTCCCATCTGTTCCTGCTTGGGGCCGGCCGGTCCGCCGTTTCCCTTTCCTCCGCCGGCGATGTATTCAAAGCCGTCGAGCATGATGGCGTCCGTGGCGCCCTTGCGGGACCACGGCGAAAAAATCAGCAGCCACAGCAGCGCGAGGTGAAGGCCGGCAGATGAGAGGAAGTATCGGGAGGTCACTGACCCATTTGGGGAAGGACGGCGACGCCCAGCTTCTCGACCTTTAACTGCTTGGCGAGATCCATGACGAAGACGACGGTTTCAAAAGAAACGTCCTTGTCGGCCTGGATGAGAAGCGAGGCGCTATGGCCCGGCGGCAACTCGCGGCGCATCGCGTCTCGCAACGCATTGCGGTCCAGGACCTTCCCCTCAAACGCGAGGGTGCCATCAGCAGCAATTTCCACTTTCAACGGCTCCTGGTCGGCCTTGCCTGATGAAGTGACCTTGGGGAGGTTCACCCGGAGTTGCGACTCGACGAGAATGGGCGAGATCACCATGAAGATGATCAGAAGGACGAGGGCGACGTCGATCAGCGGAATCATGTTGATCTCCGCCTGAATGTGATACGCGTCTTTTCCCGATGACTGCCCGACCTTCATCTTAACGTCCCTTCTGAAGCGAAAGGTCGATCAGTTCTCCGCCGGCGAGTTCCCATTCCTGTGTGAGGCGGCGAAGGCGGTTGACGAAGTAATTGTAGGCGAGCAGCGCGGGAATGGCGACCACGAGTCCGGCCGCGGTTCCAACGAGAGACTCGGCGATGCCGAGCGCGACGGCGCTGGCTCCGCCCGACGAGGTCGACGATACCGCTCGGAACGCACGGATGATGCCGATGACCGTTCCGAGCAGACCGACGAACGGCGCC
>JBBRXR010000531.1:0-1020 GCA_038238485.1 Elusimicrobiota bacterium
ATGAGCGCGCCGTCCATTTGTCCTTTCTCGAAAAGATCGCGACCCACGAGATCCAGGTCGGTGCGGTAAAGCGCGCGGCTCCGCAATTCTTGAGGGTCGGCGCGCCAGCACAGAAGGCGGTTCCAGGGCGTCGTTTCCGGCTTCGGCTGATCCGCGAGCGGCCACGCGCGGTAGAGCAGGCCCACGGGCACACGATAGATATCAATCATCGCGGGATCCACCGTCGCGTAGAACACCGGCACTTTCGACTGGCTCACGACGACGCTTTCCACGTGCTCCCGCGCGCGCAGGCGCGGTTTCCCCCAAACGCGGTAGTAATCGTCGCCATAAATGGATTTCGAAACGCCGGCGTTGCAATCGGTGAATTTCACGCCGGGACGGCGGCCTTCCCCGTTGACCAGGTAGGCCAGCGAAAACTCCGTTTCATCCGCGCGATCGGCGAAAAGCACGGCGTCCTTCGGAACGCTGCGCAGGATGTTGAGCCCCATTTCACGCACGCTGTAGTCCCAGCGAAGGTTCGGCAGCGTCGACGCTCGATTGCGCGCCCCCGCCTCGACGATGAACGCCGCCAGCAACGCGATCATGAATACGCGGTAAAGACGAATGCCCGAAGACCACAGCGGCGAGAGGCCGAGTCCGATGAGCGCAACGCCGCCAGCCAGCGGTAGAAGCGCGAAACGCGAAAGCACCCCGGCCTCGCCGCCGAACGGCACGCCCGCGAACCAGAAGAAGAAGGGCCCGGTGAAAAAGATGTGCAGCCAGCACGTCGCCATGAAGCGGCGGTGATAACGGCGCGCGAGACTATGGAGAGAGCCGAAAAGAATCAGCAGCGTTCCCGTCCAGCCGAGATTGTCGATGTGAAAGCGCTTGGCGTGCGAGAGGGCGTCGTGAACGGCGCGGACCGACATCGCGGGCGCGCGTTCTCCCTGCGCGAGGCTGAGGAAACCATAGCGCGCGCGGGTGACGACGTCCCAGAACCGGCGAAGCGTCTGCGGGTCTTCCCAGTCGAGCACCGGCTGG